>CAYPJN010000251.1:0-4677 GCA_964411055.1 uncultured Lentisphaerales bacterium
GCGAGAACCCGATCGCCCAGGAGTTCGAGGTCTTCCTGCAGCAGATGCGCGTCGGTATCAGCTTCAGCGACGCCCTGCAGAACCTCGACCGCCGCGTGGGCAGCGAGGATCTGGAGCTGGTCTGCTCCGCGATGGAGATCGCCCGGCGCACCGGCGGCAACCTCACCGAGATCTTCGACAAGATCTCGCTGACCATCCGCGAGCGCATGCGCATCGAGCGCCGCGTGATGACGCTGACCGCCCAGGGGCGCCTGCAGGGCGTCATCGTCGGGGCCATGCCGCTGGCCGTCGGCGTCGCCATGGCCAGCTTCCGTCCCGAGATCATGCTCCCCTATCTCCACTCGCCCAACGGCATGGCCGCCGTCGCCGCCGTCATCGTGCTGGTGACGCTCGGGGGCCTCATGATCCGCAAGATCATCCGCATCGACGTGTAGCCGCCATGACCCTCATGCTGCTCCAAGGCCTGGTCATCCTCTGCTGGTCGCTCTGCGCGGCCGGCATCGCCTTCTACTGCCTCCAGATCTCGCGCCAGATCACCTACGTCACCCTGGCCGACGGGCGGCGGGAGGAACGCACCCTGCCGCTCGCCTTCCGGCTGCTGCTCCCCTTCACCCCCAACCTGCACGCGTTCACCGCTCAACCACGCCTCCGGCGGCAGCGCGAGATCACGGAGCGCCAACTGGTCTCGGCGGGCTTCGACGGATTGCTGAGCAGCGAGGAGTACCTCGCCCTGCGCATCCTGGTGCCGCTGGCGCTCGGTTCCGTGTGGTTGCTGATCGCCGCCGGGCTGGCGCGTTTCGATGCAACAGTGCGCGATCACTACATGCTGATCGCGCTCCTGGGCGTCGGACTCTTCTACCTGCAGCCGATCTTCTGGCTGCGGCGCAGCATCAAGCTGCGTCACAAGGCCATACAGCGGGCGCTGCCCTTCGTCATCGACCTGCTGACGCTCTCGGTCGAGGCCGGCATCGATTTCATGAGCGGCCTCCAGCGCGCCGTCGAGCGGCGCAGGATGGATCCACTCACCGAGGAACTGATCCGCATGATCCACGAGATCCAGCTCGGCGCCCCGCGCCGCGTCGCCCTGCGCAACCTCTCGCAGCGCGTCAACATGCCTGACATGCGCTCCTTCGCCTTCTCGCTGATCCAGGCCGACGAGTTGGGCGTCAGCATCGGCGTCATCTTGCGCATCCAGTCCGACCAGATGCGGCAACGGCGCTTTGACCGCGCCGAGCGCCTGGCCAATGAAGCCCCCGTCAAGATGCTCGGCCCGCTGATGCTCTTCATCTTCCCGGCGGTCTTCATCGTGCTGCTCGGCCCGATCCTCGCGCGGGTGGCCGGAAACCTGCTCTAGGTGGCGCCATGTTGACGAAGTGGATCATCGAGCGCAAGCGGGACGGCGCCACACTCGAAAGCGCCGAGATCGAGGCGCTCGTGCGCGGCTACACCGACGGCGGGGTTCCCGACTACCAGATGGCCGCCTTCGCCATGGCCGTCTACTTTCGCGGCATGACGCCGGAGGAGACCGCTGCGCTCACCGGCGCCATGATGCGCTCGGGCGAGGTGCTCTCGTTCGCCGACGAGCCGCGCCCCACCGCCGACAAGCACTCGACCGGCGGCATCGGCGACAAAGTCTCGCTGATTCTGGCCCCGCTGGCCGCCGCCGCAGGACTCGCTGTGCCGATGATCTCCGGCCGCGGGCTCGGAATCACGGGCGGCACGCTCGACAAGTTGGAGGCGATCCCCGGCTTCCGGGTGCGCCTCGATACCGCCGACTTCAAGCGCATCGTCCGCGAGGTCGGCTGCTGCATGATCGGCCAGACCGAAACCCTGGCCCCGGCCGACCGCAAGCTCTACGCGCTGCGCGATGTCACCGGTACCGTGCCCAGCATCCCCCTGATCACCGCCAGCATCATGTCCAAGAAGCTGGCCGAGGGCGCCGCGACGCTGATTTTCGACGTCAAGTGCGGCCGCGGCGCATTCATGCGCACGCCTCAGGCGGCGCGCGAGCTCGCCGACAGTTTGCTCCGCACTGGTGCCGCGCTCGGCCGGCGCATGGCCGCCCTGATCACGGACATGGACCGCCCCCTCGGCGCCGCCATCGGCAACGCGCTCGAGGTGCGCGAGGCTTTGGACGTGCTGCGCGGCGGCGGCCCCCTGGCAGTCCGCCGCCTGACCGTCGAGCTTACCGCCCACATGGCCGTCCTCGCGGGGCAACATCCCTCCCTGGCGCGCGCCCGCGGCGACCTTGAGCGACTGCTCGACTCTGGGCACGCGCTTGAGTTCTTTGCGCGCATGGTGGCCGCCCAGGGCGGCGATGCCCGCTGCATCGCCGACCCGTCCCGCCTGCCCGCCGCGCCCGTCGAACTGGCGGTTCCCGCCCCAGCTGATGGTTTCGTGGCCGACATTGATCCCGAAGCGCTCGGTCGGGTCGTGCTGCAAATTGGCGCGGGGCGTAGGCTGTCAACCGACACCATCGACCCCTCGACCGGAATCTCCGGGCTGGTCGAAACCGGGCGCCACGTCGCCGCCGGGGAGCCGCTGTGCCGCCTGCACGCGCGGAGCACGGAGGAGGCCGCGCGGGCCGCGAAGCAGGTGCTGGCGGCAATCACGCTCGCGGAGCGCCCGCCGGCGGAGAGGCCGTTAATTCTCAAAACCCTCAGCGAGGCCACATGAAACGCATCGACTGGCGCGCACTGGAGCAGGCGGCGCGCGACTCCGCCGGCAGGGCCTACTGTCCCTATTCGCACTTCCGGGTCGGCGCCGCGCTTTTGGCGGAAGACGGCCGCATCATCACCGGCTGCAACATCGAGAACGCCTCCTACGGCGCCACGCTGTGTGCCGAGCGCGTCGCGCTGGCCGCGGCGCTTGCCGCCGGCATCCGGCATTTCACCGCGCTGGTGGTGGCCGCCGGTGAGCGCGCGCCCGCGCCGCCCTGCGGCATCTGCCGCCAAATGCTGGCCGAGTTCGCGGAACCAGGCTTTCCGATCCGCTGCGTGACCTTGGCGCCCGGCCGTTCGCGGCCCTTGCGCCGCACGCTCCGCCAACTGCTGCCCGGCGCATTTGCCATGGGTGCCACGAAAGCCTGCACCCGCCGCCGATCACCGCCAAAGCCCCCTTACTCATCAATATCCAACAGCGTTTCAGACACCCCTGCCACACAATAGCCCCTTGGTTGCTTCCGCCTGAAGGGAGTGTTGATTTATTGGCAGTCCTTGAATCAGGAACTCAGGAAAACAGGAAAACAGGAAACAGACTTCACATACCATGAAGTGCCGGGGGGCGATCACGATTCGGCGCTTTGGGTCGATGTTGATCTGGAGACCGTGCGGCTGCGAAGCCAGAACTGCAAATGACGGATACACATCACAGTGCTACCGAGGCCATGTGATCCGGCAGCCGCGTGTTCGGTGTCATTGACCGTACCGCGGCGGCAGGCCTATAATGCGGCCGCAATGAACGCTGCCGCCATGACGCCGCTTCCCGAGGCTTTTGCCTGCGAGGCGGAGATCGATGCCTGCATGAGCCGGCCCTACCCCGAAGTGGTCGAACTCATGCGCCGGCTGCCGGGCGACCTGGCCATTCTGGGTGTTGCCGGCAAGATGGGCCTCACGCTGGGATCCGTCGCCGTGGCCGCCAGCCGCGCGGCCGGTGTCGCGCGCCAGGTCTATGGCGTGAGCCGTTTCTCAGATACGGCGGCCTTCGAGGCCGTCGCGCGGACGGGCATGACGCCCCTGCGCTGCGACCTGCTCGACGCGGCGGCCGTCGCGCACCTGCCGCGCGTGCCGCAGGTCGTTTTCATGGCCGGCCGCAAGTTCGGCACTACGGGCGGCGAGGATCAGACCTGGGCGATCAACACGCTCGCGCCGGCACGCGTCTGCGACCATTTCGCCGGCAGCCGTATCGTGGCCTTCTCTACGGGGTGTGTCTATCCCCTGGTGCCGCCGGCGGGCCCCGGCTGCACCGAGGCGACGCCGCCCGCGCCCGTGGGCGAATACGCGCAGTCGTGCCTGGGCCGCGAGCGAATCTTCTCCTACTATTCCCGGCGCGACGGCACGCCCGTCTGCCTGCTGCGCCTCAACTACGCGCTCGATCCGCGCTACGGCGTGATCCACGACCTGGCCGCCGCGATCTGGCAGGGGCGTCCCGTCCCGTTGCGGGTGCCTGTGTTCAACGGACTCTGGCAGGGCGATGCCGTCAACCTGGCCCTGCTGGCGCTCGATGCCGCCGCGGCGCCCGCCGCCGTGCTCAACCTGACGGGCGCCGAGACCCTGTCGGTCCACGATACCTCCTGCCAACTGGCCGGGCGGCTCGGACGGCCCGCTGTCTTTGCGGGCGAGCCGGGCCCCGCGGTGTACCTGAACGACGCCTCCAACCTGTTTGCCCGCTTCGGCAAACCGCGCGTGCCGGTCGCGCGCGTGATCGACTGGACGGCCGCCTGGGTGCGCGCCGGGGGCCGCTCCCTCGGCAAACCAACCCATTTCGAGGTCGCCGACGGCACCTACTGAATTCTCCGGGAGTGAACGCTATGCGAAGCTCTGATCTTCCCGCCGACCTGCTGGCACGCGTCCGGCATGGCCTGGCAATTCCCGCGCTGCCGCTGGCCCTCGATGCCCGGCGCCGGTTCTCCGAGCGCCATGAACGCGCCCTGATCCGCTACTACGCGGCGGCCGGATG
>CAYPJN010000252.1:0-4674 GCA_964411055.1 uncultured Lentisphaerales bacterium
ACCGTCGCCCGCCGCGTGGCCGAGGAGTTCGGCGAGCCGGTCGGCGGACTGATCGGCTACCAGCACCGCTTCGAACGCCGGCTCGGCCGCGCCACGCGCATCAAGTTCATGACCGACGGCATCCTCCTCGCGGAGACGCGGACTTCACCCCTGCTGGACGCCTACGATACGCTGATCATCGACGAGGCCCACGAGCGCTCCCTGAACATCGACTTCCTCCTGGGGCTCGTCAAGCGCATCCTGCCGCGCCGCCCCGGAATGCGGGTCGTCGTCAGCTCGGCCACGCTGGACGCCGGACGCTTCTCGGACTTCTTCGACAACGCCCCGGTGCTTTCCATACCGGGACGTCTCCACCCGATCGAAATCCGCTACCGCGAGCCCGGGGACGACGATCCCGACCTGCCGCGCCTGGTAGCCGGGGCCGTCGACGAGCTCATGGCCGCCGGCACCGGCGACATCCTCGTCTTCCTGCCCGGCGAGCGCGACATCCGCGAGGCCGCTTCCGTTCTGACGGGCCGCCGGCTGACCGGCACGGAGGTCATCCCGCTGATGGCCTCGCTGCCCGCCGTCGAACAGCAGCGCGCCTTCCAGCCCGCCCCCGGCCGCCGTGTGATCCTCGCGACCAACGTGGCCGAAACCTCGGTGACGCTCCCTGGAATCCGCTACGTCATCGACTCCGGCCTGGCGCGCATCAGCCGCTATGTCCACCGTACCCAGGTGCAGCGGCTGCAGATCGAGGCCATCTCCCAGGCCAGCGCCCGCCAGCGCGCGGGCCGCTGCGGACGCGTCGGCCCCGGCATCTGCCTCCGCCTCTACGGCGAGGCTGATCTCGCGCGGCGCGATCCCTACACCGATCCCGAGATACTGCGTTCCAGCCTGGCGGGCGTCATCCTGACCATGCTCGACCTCGGGCTGGGCGACATCGCAGAGTTTCCCTTCCTGAATCCGCCGTCGCAGTCCATGATCCGCGAGGGCTTCCGCGAGCTCGACGAGCTGGGGGCGGTGCAAATGCCGCCGCACGGTGGCGCGCCGAAGCTGACACCGGTGGGCTGGCAACTGGCCCGCATGCCGGTCGAGCCGCGCCTGGCCCGCATGCTGTTGGCCGGCCACCGCGAGGCGGCGCTGCGCGACACGCTCACGGTCGTCGCCTCGCTGGCCTGCGACGATCCGCGCCGCCGCCCCATCGAGCAGCAGGCCGAGGCCGACCGCGCGCACGCCGCCTGGCAAACGCCCGCTTCCGATTTCGCCGCGCTTTTGCGGCTATGGCGCTGGTGGACCGGCGCCACCCGCGGCGCCTCGCAACAGGCCGCCCGCCGCCTCTGCCGCGAGCACTTCCTCTCCTTCGCCAAGATGCGCGAGTGGCGCGAACTGCGCGACCAGCTCGAGACGCTCTGCCGGCGGCTCGACTTGGCGGTCGAGTCGGACAGCGGCGGCGACGATGGACTGCACCGCGCCCTGCTGACGGGGCTGCTGGGGCGTATCGGCCACCGCGATCCCGAGGCCGGCGACTACCGCGGCGCGCGCGGCCTGCGCTTCTCGGTCTTTCCCGGCTCGGGGCTCTTCAAGCGCCAGCCGGAATGGCTCATGGCAGGCGAGCTGGTCGACACCTCGCGGCTCTATGCCCGCGAGGCGGCGGCCATCGATCCGCGCTGGATCGAGGCCTTGGCCGGCGATCTCTGCAAGCGCAGCTACCACTCGCCGTCCTGGGACGCAGAGCACGGATTCGTCCGCGCCACGGAACGCGTGACGCTCTTCGGCCTGGTGATCGTCGAGGGCCGGCGCTGCGACTACACGCGCATCGAGCCGGCCGTCTGCCGCGACCTCTTCATCCGGCACGGCCTGGTCGCCGGCGACTTTCCCCGTCCGCCGCCGATCGTGCGCGAGAACCATGAACTGCTGGCCGCGATCCGGCTGCGCGAGGAGAAGCGGCGCCGCCAGGGACAACTACTCGACGAGGAGCGGTTGGTCGCCTTCTTCGATGGACGCCTGCCGCCGGACATCAACTCGGCCAACGCCCTCCGCCAGTGGCTGCGCCGGGCACCGCATGCGGAGAGCGCAGCCCTGCGACTGAAGCCCGAAGAGTGGATGCCCGACGATGACGATGCGGCGGCTGGTTTTCCCGACACACTGCGCATCGGCGAGGCCCGCCTGCCGCTGGCGTACCGTCACGCCCCCGGGGAGGACGACGACGGCATCACCTGCACCGCTACGCGTACCGAGGCGCCC
Organism: uncultured Lentisphaerales bacterium; assembly: GCA_964411055.1. Lineage (GTDB taxonomy): Bacteria > Verrucomicrobiota > Kiritimatiellia > RFP12 > JAAYLN01 > JAAYLN01. Next base: position 2,227 of record CAYPJN010000252.1, read on the forward strand.
CTGCTGCGGCGCTGGCCGGCCGACTGGCTGGTGCCGGGCGCCCTGCCGGAGAAGGTGCAATGGATGCTCGGCCGCTTGACAACGGCGCAGCGGCGAGTGCTCGGGCCGATGGACGAGGCGCTGTCGCGCTGCCTCGGGCACCTGCGCCCGGGGAACGGGCCGCTGGCCATGGCGCTGGCCGCCCTCCTGCGCGAGACCTTCGGCACCCGCGTCGAGGCCGCGCTGTGGCCCGAGGCACAGATGCCGCCGCACCTGCGTGTGCGTTTCGTGATCGTGGATGACACGGGCGCGCCGCTGGCGGCGGGCCGCGATCTCGCCGCTGTGCTGCGCGCAGCGGGCCTGGGCGAGGAGGCCACCGCCGCGCCGGCCGGCGCGGAACCTTGGCGGTGTGACGGGCTCGTGGAGTGGACGTGCGGTCCGCTGCCGGAGAGGGTCGATGTCGGCCGCGCCGGATGGCCGCTGGTCAACTATCCTGCATTGGAGGATCATGGCACATCGGTCAACCTGCGTCTCTTTGCGGAACCCGTGCATGCGCGCGCGGCGCATTACGACGGCGTGCGCCGCCTGCTGCTGCTGGCACTGGGCAGCGAGGCGCGGCGCCTGGCGCGGTTGCCGGCCTGGCCCGTGCAGGCCGGGTGCTTCCTGCGGCAGATCGGCTACGCGCCGGAACAGGTGGCGGACGACCTGGCGCTGGCGCTGGTGGCGGACGTGTTCCTCGAAGGCCAGCCCGACGTGCGCGCGCCCGAGGTGTTCGCCGCGCGTCTGGCGCAGAACCGCGGAAGGCTCGCCGCCGCGCAGCGCGAGTGGCAGACGCTGGTGACGGGCATTATCACGCTGGCGGCTGAGCGTCATGCGGATATCAACCGCATTTCCGGCGCGCCGCACGCCGTGGCGGACATGCAGGAGCAGATGGCCTGGCTCGTCTTCCCCGGGTTTGTGCGCTACGTGCGGCGCGGGCGCCTGCAGCACTATTTCCGCTACTTCGAGTCGCTGCGGCTACGCATCGAACGACTGGCGGTCAATGCCGTCGCCGACGCGCGCAAGATGGCCGAAGTTGCGCCCTTCTGGTCGCGGTACGTCGATCTGGCCACGGCCGATCCGCCGCGCCGCCACGACCGCCTGGCACTCGACGAGTACCGCTGGATGGTCGAGGCGTTCCGCGTCTCCTGCTTCGCCCAGGAACTCAAGGCCCCATGCCCCGTCAGCGCAAAGCGCCTCGAGGCCCAGTGGGCGAGGGTGACGGCGTGATCCAGTAGGGTGGGGGGGGGGGCGAAATGCGGCAGGCATTTCCGTCTGCCACGGCGCCAGTTCCCGGCGTCCACCGTAAGCGTCGCCGTAATCGTCAACCGCGCGACAGTATCGACGCAGCTACGACCCGTCGAACCGGCAACCCGTCGTAGCCGGGTTGCTACCTGCCCGCAGTTGCGACGGGACTACGACCCGTCGGCCCAACAGGGCGGGGAGTGCATGAAGGGACATCTGATCTGCGTCCGCGAACTCCATCGCGCCCGCGACGGCCCCGCATGAACCTGCCCGCTACATCCACGTCCGCCCTTCGTCAACGCGTCCGGCCCGGACACGGCGGCGGAGCCATGCCCCGCCACAGTGAAACGGACGAAACCGGCGCGTTTTCAGCCCATTCCGGCAGGCGCGAATGCCCCCGGACGATCCTGCCGGCCTGTCGGACGGCGCTTTCGCCAACTCGAAACGGACCGCCGGTCATTTTACAAACCCCATCGCGTTCTGGCCCCGCCCCGGCGCGGTCGTGGCGCGCCGAAACGCGAAGCGCGAAGGTGGCTCCGTTCAACGGCATTTTATCCCCCGTGCGGCAAAAAACCGCTTGTCACCAAGCCCCGGCCGCCCTACACTTGCGCACGAGGGATAAAACGCTATTCGTTGGCTGACAGGATTATGAAAGAAGACGCGATTCGACAGCACAACGACGCAATCCTTTGCAAGCTCGATCTGGATACCCAGCTCGCGGCGTACCGTGTAGAGGAACTGACTCCTGGGCGACGCGGAAACCTGTTCATCGAGCTTGCATGCTTGATGCTTTACCTTCAGCGCACTGCGGGACGGACATTCGCGCGGGAGTGGATTCTTGAGCGCATCGGGAAACCCGATGCGCTGGAGGAAGATGCAGACGTCGCCCAACTGCACTACAGACTCACTTTTCCGGAGTGTGATTGCCCGTCTGAACATTGGGCATCTCTGGGACTGAAGCACGGGCAATTGAGTTCATTCGAGACATGGGAGAAAGAAAGCCAACCACCGCCCGCATGATATTCTCGCTCCGCTCGAAATCATTAGGCGGGGCACACCGGGCGCAGGACGTCATCGGCGAACTGCGGCGGTATGTCACCGGCTGGATCAACTACTTCGGCCCCAGCGAGACCTATTCACAGGTCGTCGAACTGGCCGAATGGGTGCGCCGGCGCGTGCGGTTGT
>CAYPJN010000253.1:0-4663 GCA_964411055.1 uncultured Lentisphaerales bacterium
ACTGGCGCAGGGCGAAGTCGAGCTCGGTCGAGCGGTAGCTGGTGTTGAGCGGCAGCAGGATCGCTCCGATCTTGGCGGAGGCGAACATCAGCGGGATCCAGAGGGGGACGTTGGTTGCCCAGAGTGCGATCTTCTCGCCGCGCTGCACCCCGAGAGCCATCAGGCCGCGGGCGAGCCGATCCACCAGGCCGCCGAACTCGTACCAGGTCAGGCGGAAGTCGCGGTCGGCGTATACCAGGCAGTCCTGCGGTCCGCAGCGCGCGATGGTCTGGTCGAGGAGCTGTCCCAGCGTGTAGTCGCGCGTGACGGGCATGTGGTTCCAGGGCGCGGCTGTCGAGACCGCCTGGTCGAAGGGCGGCGTGTCGGGCGCGCTCCCGTAGGGATCATCGAGCGTGAAGCGTTTCGTTTCCATCGCGTCGTCCTCGGGATCAGAAGGGGACGAAGACCACGGCATAGATGGCGGCCGGGCTGCCGCCGTGCGCCTTGACCAGGTGGTGGACGACGGAGTTGTAGTGCGCCGAGTCGCCCGGCTTGAGCACGTGGCGACCGGTGCCGTAGGTCAGTTCGACCTCGCCGGAGACAACCACGATGAACTCCTCGCCCTCGTGCGAGGAGAGCAGTTCCTCGGCATCCGGGGCGATCTCGATGTAGAAGGGCTCCATGTGGCGGTCGGTCTTGCCGCGCCCGAGAGGCGCGTAGCTGTAGCCGCCGGCGCTTGTCGCGGGCTTGTGCGAGGGCACGTCACCCCTGCGCGCGTCGGCGCGCACGATCAGCGGGTCGGGCGAAAACTGGTCGTCCATGAAGGTGCCGAGCCGCTGGCCGAGGGCGCGCGCAAGGCGCGTCAGCGTGCCGATCGAAGGGTAGACCTCGTCCTTCTCGATGCTCAGGACGAGCGCCTCGCCAAGGCCCGTCTGGCGGGCGAGGTCGGCGGGTGAGAGCTCAAGACGTTCGCGGTAAGTGCGGATGCGGCTGCCGATGGTGGCGGGGGTGGTGGTGGTCATTGTTGATTGGAGTTAATGAATGTCGAAAGATTATCATATTCCGGCAGGCGCGCAACCGGATAAAGATTTCCTATAAGCTTGACTCACATTATCTGATATGCAATTCTACATGCATGGCCACGAAAACCATAGCACTTGACTCGAGGGTCTATGATCGGCTCGCCCGGCATAGACGTCAATCCGAGTCGTTTTCCAAGGCCATCGACCGTCTGCTTGAGGAGATCGCCTCCGCGCACACTGTCGCGGAGGTTCTGGCGCGGCTTGATGAACAGCCACCGCTCTCCGAATACGACGCCACGGCCATGTCTGATGTTGTACGTGAAAACCGCGATTCCGAAACGTGGCCCTCCCATGATCTGTCTTGACACCGACTACTTGATCGATCTCTGGCGCAGCAGAAAGGTTGCGGAGCATCCCGCGAAGAAGGCACTGGCCCGATACCCGGGCGAGGTGCTCGTCGTGTGTGCCCCCGTTGCCGGCGAGTTCCTTGAGGGAGCCGCCTGCGTCTCCGAGGATCGTCTCAGCGACGCCATTGTCTTCCTGAGCCTGTTCGAGTTTTCCGGAATATCCAAACAAACCGCCGTGCAGTATGCTCGAACGGTGGCGCTACTCCGTCGTTCGGGCGCATTGGCGGGGGCTTCCAAGGCCGATCTCTGGATCGCCGCCTGGGCGCTGGAGCACCGGGCGCTGCTGGCCACGCGGAACCGGCGACATTTCGAGCGGGTCGAGGGGCTACGGATCATCGATTTCTGACCCGTCGCCATTGTTCAGTGATGCGCTTGTCCTCGTCCTCGTAATCAAAATTCCGGCAGGTCGTTTCCGTATGGCGCGGAGCGCCAAGCGGCAAGGGTGGGGCCGGACCTCCGGGACGGCCAACCCGGGGTCGGTGGTTCGCGGTCCGGGACGTCCCGCGCCACTTTTTCCCCGTCTGCGTCCTTTACGCACTCACGCCTTACACATTCACGCAAGTACTGGCACCGTGCGGGTCGCAGTTCAGGGGCACGGCATAGGTGGGCGAATTCGACGATATCAAGCCGCGTTCAGGAATGGAGAAGGTGCTAGGTGCTAGCGCGGAAGAAATTGACGATCCGCGCGGTCTTGTCGGGGTCGACGCCGTGGGGATGGTGCCCGAAGAGGCTGCGGTTCTCGACCTCGACGCACCCGCCGGCCGCCTTGAAACGCGCGAGAAAGGCCTCGGCGTTCTTCGCCGGCGGCACGGTCTGATCCTGCCCGCCGTAAAGAAGAAGGACGGGGATGCCCGCCTTTGCCAGGTTCTCGGAAAGGTTAATCGGCATGCGCGGGTCGGACTCCCAGCCGCCCGGCGGCATGGACGCCGCCCAGGGGCCGATCCGTTCGGGCGAGGGGTCGCCGAATCCGTCGAACGTCAGGAGCGGTGCGTCCAGATAGACGCGGCGCACGTTGTCCGGATGCGTCGCGGCATAGCGCACGGAGAAGAACCCGCCCCAGCTCATGCCGACGAGGTTCGCCTTCCGCGCGAAACCGAGCTCATCCGCGAGGAACGCCTGGAATGCCGCCGCCGCCGCGATTCCTTCGTCGTTCATGCGTGTGGGGAAGAGGTCGATCGTCACGTGGTGAAAACCCTCCCGCAACAAATCGAGCACGCCCGTGCGATCCACAAATGCCTCGGCCCACTGCATCGTCCACGTCCACGGCTTCTCAGGGCGCGGCGCGACGGAAGGCTCCACGACCCAGGCCTCGCGGCCATGGAAGTCGAATTTCGTCCGTCGAAATCCGTGCCACCTATCCTCGCCCGTGATGTTGGACTTCGCGGCGATCTTAGCACGCACGGTTTTCGGCGGCCGCCGCCCACGGTGTCCGTTCACGCAGGTAGGCGAGGGCCTGGGCGACGCTGGGCTGGGTGCTGGATTCATCATGTCTCACGAACGACATGCAACTGCCGGTCAGCAAGGTTTCATAGCGCTGGACTTTCTTCCCCATTTCGCCACTGCAGACGTGAACAAACGGAATGCCAAGTCTGGTGCGCAGCAATTCGTTGGTTCGGCGGCTTTCGGCCAGTTCTTCATCCGTATCGCATTTTAAGACGATCTTGGCGATGTCGGCGCCGCGGTCGCGCTGGGCCGCGGCGATTTTGAACGCTTCTTCCGCGGAGCGCGGTGCCAAGACGTGCGAGGACATCAGCACGGTCGCACCCATCCGTTTGAGCTCGGCAATCAGCGCTTTCTGCTTTTCAATGGCTTCGTTGTTCTCGGTGAGTTCGCCGGGGGTGGGGTCGTACATATCGCCCATGACATCGACAATGCTTGCGCCGGCGCGTGCCAGCATGCGCAGCATCTCGGCGCGACCCTCGTCGGTTTGCGGCTTGCTGTCGTCGTTGCGGTAGCAACTGGCGTAGATTTCAACCGTGCGGGCGGAAGAAAAAATCCCGCGGAAAATCTTTTCGTCCCAGTATTCCGGGGCCATTCTCGAAATATGCAGACAGATGCCGTGTGCCCCTTCCGCTTCATACTGGCGGATATCGGCGATAGTTTCTTCTGGAGTGGTGGGCGTGGTGGAAAGACCAAATAGCGGGCCGAATTTCATGGTGATTTTCCATCCCGAATCATGGTTGGGCTCTGGTGCTGTCGCCTTCGCGGATCTCGACGCGGCGGATTTTGCCGCTGATCGTCTTTGGGAGTTCCTTGACGAACTCGATCACGCGCGGGTACTTGTAGGGCGCGGTTATGCGCTTGACGTGGTTCTGGAGCTCCTTGACGAGGGCCTCGCCGGGCTCGTAGCCGCGGGCCAGCACGATGGTCGCCTTGACGACCGTGCCGCGCTCGGGGTCGGGCACGCCGGTGACGGCGCACTCCAGCACGGCCGGGTGTTCCTGCAGCGCGCTCTCGACCTCGAAGGGGCCGATGCGGTAGCCGGAGCTCTTGATCACGTCGTCGTCGCGCCCGACGAACCAGTAGTAGCCGGCCTCGTCGCGCCAGGCGACGTCGCCGGTGTAGTAGATGCCGTCGTGCCAGACCTTGTCCGTCAGGCCGGGATCCTGATGGTAGCCCTGGAAGATGCCGAGCGGCATGCGTTCCGCGGTGCGGATGACGATCTGGCCCTCCTCGCCGACTTCGCAGGGACGTCCCTCGTGATTGAGCAGATCCACGGCGTAGCCCGGCGACGGCCGGCCCATCGAGCCGGGACGCGGCGGCGTCCAGGCGTAGGTGCCCATCACGACGGTAAGCTCCGTCTGCCCGTAGCCCTCGTGGAGCTTGAGTCCGGTGGCGGCGAGGAACTGGTTGTAGACTTCGGGGTTGAGCGGCTCGCCGGCGACGGTGCAGTGCTTCAGCCGCGACCAGTCCATGGATGCCAGATCCTCCTTGATGAAGTAGCGGAACATGGTCGGCGGGGCGCAGAAGGTGGTCACGCCGTGCCGCACGATTACATCGAGCACCTTGCGCGCCGCGAAACGCTCCATGTCGTAGACCATCACGGCGGAACCGGCGATCCACTGTCCGTAGATCTTGCCCCATGAGGCCTTGGCCCAGCCGGTGTCGGCCAGCGTCAGGTGCAGGCCGCCGGGGCGGCACTGCTGCCAGAAGCAGGCCGTCATGATGTGGCCCAGCGGATAGAGGAAGTTATGCGTCACCATCTTCGGCATGCCGGTGGTGCCGGAGGTGAAGTAGAGCAGCATGGTGTCGCGC
>CAYPJN010000254.1:0-4637 GCA_964411055.1 uncultured Lentisphaerales bacterium
AAGACAGCTACCCCCGCCAGCCAGCGGCCAGCGTTGCGCTGGCCGCTGGCTGGCGGGAGGCAAATGTGCTCGGCACGTGAGATGGAGTGCCGCTCAAGAAATCGGAGACTGACGATGGCATATGGCAAAACAACCGCCGCGCTCCTAGCGGCGTTTGCCGCGACAGCGGCGAGGGCGGCGCTGCCGGTGCCGCTGGCGACAAATGCGTTGCAGGCGGTCGATGCCGCGGCGCTTTCCGCGTTGAACGGCGGCGAGGTCTCCTGCGGTTTCCACGTGCGGTTCGACAAACTGCCGTCGCAAGGTTCGCCGACATCGTTCTTCCGGCTGACGGCGGACCGGGACGGCGATCTGACGCTGACCGTTCCCGCCGCAGCCGACGACCTGATCGGCGACATGAACTTTCGCTCCAAAAAGCGGGTTGCCCGTAAAACCTGGCACCACGTAGCCTTCAACTTCTCGCGCCAGCAGCGGCGTTTCGCGTTCTACCTGGACGGCGAACTCCAGTTTGAAAACAACACACAGTGGCTTCCGAAGACGGACTACGGGGCGGTAGACGCTTCCGGGTTTGCCGGCGAGGTGAAGGATTTCCGAATGTATGACCTCGCGCTGACGACGGACTACCTGCGCCCTGCCGACCGGATCGAAGCGGACGTTGCGGCGGCCAAGGCGGATGCCGAAGCCGCCCGTCGGTCGCCGATCGGCAACCTCCGCGGCTGGGCGGAGTCGCTCGCCGCGCGCGCCGACGCGCTTCTCGCGGCCGCCGGAAAGACAACCGAACGCGAGATCTCCGAGGTCAAGCGCGACGCGCGGCATGCGGCGCGCATCGCCGCCGCGCTGGCCGCGAGCAAGACCTACAAACCCAACGGCCCGGCGCTAGCTTTCACAGTCGATCCGCTTTCGCAGGAGATGTTCCTGCCGTACCACTATCCGGAAGACGGTGAGCTCTCCGGCATGATGCGCATTGCGGCGGCGAAGGGCGAGTACGAGACGGGATCGCTGCTCGTCTGGGCCTTCAACCCGCTCAAACGCCTGACGGTACGCGTATCCGACCTCAAGTGCGGCGACAAGCTGATTCCCGCCAGGGAGATCGACGTCAAGCTCGTGAAGCGCGTCTACCAGACCGGCGGCGCGTGGATGACCTATCACCGCGATCCGCGTCTGCGCATCCTCACGCCGAACCTGCTGGTCAACGACGATGCGATGTTCAAGGTCGACGAGCTCCGCTGCCGCAACTACCTGCGGCTCTCGTACCCGGAGGGAACGGTCTACGCCGACATTTCGGATCCCGACGCGGTCGTGCAGGTCTACGACCGCAGCGTGCCGCTCTTCGACGCGGAGACGCTCCAGCCGGTCGATGTCCCCGAGGCCGGACGCAACCAGCAGTATGTCTTCGTCTTCCATGCACCGAAGGACGCCACCCCCGGGATCTACAAGGGCCGCATCGACATCGTCGTCAACGGCGCGCCGCAGCCCTCGGGCGTCGATGTCGCCTTCCGCATCCTCCCCATCGACCTGCCCGACCAGCCGTCCTCGTACGACAACCTCGACCAGGTCTTCTTTTCCAACATCAACGCTTTCAAGCAGCCGCATGCCATCTCCTACGCGGAGCGTCTCGCCTCGGCGCGCGAGACGCTGGCGAACGTCCGCGCGCACAACGGCAACCACATGAACGGCCTCTGGAGTTCGCCTTCGATGGCCAAAGAGGCGCTGGCCGCCGGTTTCATTCCCGACTATTTCTTCGAGGCCTGCACGCGCTGGTACCGGATTCCGGACTGGCGCAGCTACTACAAGGACACGCCCTTCAAGGATCTCACCCTGGCGGATAAGGAGGAAGGCATGCGCCGCGTCAAACGCGCCTTCAAGCGCCGGGCCGAGTTCCTGAAGTCGATCGCGCCCGACGGCACGCCCATGGCGATCTTCATCTCCGAGTCAGGTTCCTACTACCGCCTGTCCGACGTGCAGCGCGAGCAGGCCGAGGTCGCGCACGAACTCGGATACCGGGTGTTCGCCCACGGCGGCAACGCCAACCGCGAATTCGCGCTCGACGTGCAGGACATGAACTCCGACGCGGGCAACCCCAGCCGCGAGCGCGCCGAGAACTGGCATGCCGTCGGCGGCGCGGTCATCAGCTACTGCGATCCCTTCCCATCCTCGGAGAATCCGCAGATGTTCCGCCGCTGGAACGGCTTCGAACGCTACAAGAAGTTCCGTTACGACGGCAACATGCTCCATGGTTTCGTCACGCGGATGTACGACGAATTCCGCGACGATCCGGGAGGCGACGGCAACTACCGCAATTTCTGCGTGGCCTATCCGCGCCGCAACGGCCACATCTACACGCTCGCCTGGGAAGGCTGGCGCGAAGCGTACGACGATCTCCGCTATGCGACGAAGCTGAAGCAGTTGTGCACTCCGCTCCTTGGATCACGGGATCTCGCCCTCCGCACCGAGGCCAAGCGCCAGCTCGCCTGGCTTGACCGCCAGGACGGCTCCTTCACCGACCTGAACGCCCTCCGCCGGGGGCTCATCGACCGCATCCTCACCATCCAGGCGCGCACCGCCGCCGGCAAGGAGGGCAAATAATGAAGCTGTCCACTCGTTCCTTGACCACGTGCGTTGCGGCGGCGCTTGTCGCGCTGGCCGCGGCCAATGCCGCCGCCGAGAAGAACGTGCTCGACGTCTGGCAGGGGTCGATTCCGGGGGTTCCAGAAGAGCTTCTCTCGTCGCAGCCGGGGATTTGGAATTTCGGTTTCCGGCCCTATGGCGCCGCGGCGGCCGAGTTGTGGAGCGATCCGATCATGGCGCGCAACGCGCTCGCGGGCGCGGATGCGGGCGGCAAGTCGCCGACGGCGGTTGCCGTGACCTGCGATGCCGACGGATTCACGGTGCTCGTGCTGTGCGTCGAGGCGTCGCTCCAGGGCGCGATCGCCAAGACGAATGCGCTGCCCGATTCATACTGCGAACTCTACATCGCGCCGGACGATATCGACAACCGCGACATGATTCCGTACTACCAGTTTGGGCTGAACGCGCTCAACGACGGGGAGTTCGACCACTATCCCTGGATCGTCGAGGACCGCCGCATGCGCACGCCGACTCCCTACATGGACTTCAAGACGCGGCTGCTTCCCAACGGCTACCTCCATGTCGTCAATTTCTCGTGGGAGGCGTTCTGGGACAAGCTGCCGATGAAGGATTGCACGGACAACTTCTGGCGCCTGTCGCTCATCCGCTGGTCCGACGGTGGCGTGAGCTGGGGCGGGGTGGTGCACGAGGCGAGCCGCTTCGGCTATATCCGCTTCCCGCGGTTCACGCCGGAGCAGCGCGCGGAAATCCACTTCCGCCTGCTCCAGCGCGGCTGGACGCGTTTTCAGAAGCTCTATTCGAAGCCGACCTACAACACCACCCGCGGCTGGAATGCGCCGTGGCCGCGCGAGGACAAGTTCATCATGGAAGCGCTCAAGGGCCTTCCCGAGACCTTCATCCACTACACGCAGGATCCGGTATTCTCGCTGACGCTGAAGCAGCTTGTCGACGAGCGCCTCGCGCTCGCCTCCGGCATTGCCGGGTTCAAGGAGATGTCGCCGGACGAGCAGGAGGCCTTCTACCGCAGGGCATCCGACATGCTTTTCAATTTCCGCTACGATGTCGAAAAGGCTTACACCCGCCATGTCGACGACAAGCTCTTCGCCGAATAGGAGACGCGAAATGAAATTTGCAGCACACTTCGCATCGGTCATCTTTGCCGCTGTCGCCATAACGGCTTCGGCGGACATCGTTGTCACCAATCTCACCGAGCAGAACTGGCAGGGCAGAATGAGCGAAGCCATGGGCCAGTTCGCCCGGGCGCGCAACCAGCCCGACCCGAAGGTGTATATGAACGCGCTTGAAACGGCGCTCTACCTGGCCACGAATTGCCCCTTCGCGGACGAGGCCAAGAAGCTGAAGCTAGTCGGCTCCTCCGGGCTTGATCTCGCCATTAATATGGAACGCGACGGGCACGCCATCGGCGCGCGAACAGAGATCTTCCTCTGGCTCCTCAAGACGGCCGCGCAGCACCATGAGCGCCCGGACAGGCGGTTCGAGGCCTGTTACCTACTCGCCCGGCGTGAATGTCTTGTTTGCCCGGACGCGGACTTCCCCAGGGCGGAAGCCGCGCTCAAGGCACTGTTCGAAGATCCGAAGCACGACGCCGGCGCGCGTCTGTCGAAGCTCAGGGCGATCGTTCACGAAAGCCTTCCCTTCGACGTCGACGTTCTCGCCACAGCCGCCAAGATCAAGGAACAGTCGGCCGATCCGGCCGTCCAGCTCAAGTACTACCTCGACATGGCCGACTACATGAGCTTCATGTACGGCGGATGGGAGTGGGGACAGGAGCAGCCGGGTGGCGACCCGCTGAATCCGGCCTATTCCTACGAGGCGCGCGTCGACTTCATGGACAAGGGTATCGCCGATCCGAAGGTCGTCAACAAGATCCCGCTCCACTTCCACAAGGCGTGGCTGCTCGACAAGCTCGAGCGTTTTGCCGAAGCGGAGCAGATCTACCTCATGCAGACGGCCAACACGAACGCCGCCGAGCGCGCCGACGCTTTCGTCAACTATGCGCGCTTCCTCGAAGGCCGCGCCGCCCGCTACTA
>CAYPJN010000255.1:0-2437 GCA_964411055.1 uncultured Lentisphaerales bacterium
CCGTATTTGGTGCGCGCCAGCATCCAGAGCGATCCGTCCCGGCGCTCGACGAGCATGTTTTCCGTGCAGTCCTTGTCCTTGTCGGGGATCTTCGCCGCGCCGAGGAATTCGACCGTATTGCCCTTGTCATGCGAACTAAAGGCGTTTGCCGCCTGGAGCGCCGCCCCGGGATGGGCCAGCGGCCCGGTAAAATGCGCGAGGTTATGCATGGTTGTGCCGCTGCGCGGCGGGAAGTTGCTGAATTCGGTCGGCAACAGCCACGCGCCGTCGCTGCGGACAATCGGCTTGTTCTTCAGGAATCCGTCGCAGAGACGCCGTGGATCGGACCAGGCTGTCTGCTCGCGTTCGGGATCCTCCGGGTTCATGGCCCAGACGCCGGCGCGCCCGTCCCAGAAACTGTAGCTTTGCGCGTAGAACAGCCATACCCTACCGTCGGGATCGGTCCACATGCCGGGATCGATGACGCGCAGAGGCCCGGGCTGGTCGATCGCGAAGAGGGGACTGCTCCATGTATTGCCGCCGTCGCCGCTCGAACCGACAACTGCCGCATTCTCGTCGCCTTCCGTCACATCGCCCGTGTCCCACGCGACCCACAACCGTCCCCCGGGCGACGATGTGATCGAAGGCACGCCCTGGAACATGCGCTCGGAATCCCGCAAGTAATCCGGCACGGGCCGCAGAACGGGAAACGGCTTCATCGAGTCCGTCTCGAACGGCCCGGAATGATCGAGTGGCTTCATGGCGTGTTATCTCAGGATCAGCGTGGTTGAACCAGGTCCGACGCATTCGTAGCAGCCAATGTCGGGCCCCGCGTGCCGGACACGCGGATTGCCTGCGAGATCGAGCGCCCCGGCGGACATCCAGGGCAGGGATTCCGCCCTATCGCGGCACGGTGAGTCGTAGCCGAGGGAGTACGCCGGCTCGTTCTTGCGTGTGGTGAACAACGGATCGGACGTCAGGTTGCCGTTGTCAGGCGATAGACCGGCGGAGGAGACGCAGCAGTGCGAGAAGCACGACGCCGTGCCAGTCCAGTCATTGACGCCGGAGGTGTTGGTATTGTGCCAGATGATGCAGTTCCTAACCATGCCGCCTGTCGCCTTGACGGCCGAGACCGTCGATAGCCCCGTGGCATGGTTGTCGGCCATCGTGCAGTTCTTCGACAAAGCCTTTTTTTAAATATAGCTCGTTCCAGACCTCTTGACATCACTGAAGAAGCAGGATGAACCCCTTGGGGGCCGGATACTGGTAGCACCCGATGTCGACAGCGCCTGTAGACGCGCGCCGGTTGCCGTCCAGATCTGTTGCGCGCCTCATCCACGGCTCGAATCGCCCGGCGCCGCTGCATCCCGAATCCTTCGGGAGATGGAAGTCGCCGTTGGCCGCGTCGACGAAGGCGAGGGTGTCGATCACGTTGCCGACGCCCGCCTGCGCCGCGGGGAGCGCGCAATGAACGAGGGCGTTCCCATCGGCGACAGATGAGCCGGACCACTCCACCGGAGTGCCCGTGACCGCGCAGTTAACCAGCTTTGAGAAATCCGGGCTTTTGTTGTATTCAAAACCGACACTGCCGTTGACCGTGCAGTTGGTGACGCCGCTGCCGGATCCGTAGATGTATAAGTTGCCGCAGTACGTGGCTGTATTGTCGTAGAAGAGCGAGTTGACGACCGAAGATCCGCCCTGCACGTTCACGCAACCGCTGTTGCCGTTTTGGTTTCCGTTGACAATGGCATGGGAAAGCGCCGCGCGATTGCCGTTGAGCGCCACCGCTATGCCATTCGTTTTTTTTGCGGCGCGGCAGTCGCGGACCCGCACATTTTCAAGGCGGCCTGCCGTCACATACGCCCCGGCACCGTTGCCGACAAAACCCGATCCGGTAGTGGCGGTCAGCGTGAAGCCGCCCGCGCGTGCGGATGTGTGAGAGAGCTGCAGCGCCCGGAAAAAGGACGATGCCGGGGTGCGGATGTGGGTAAACTCCCGTCCGGAGCCAGTCAGCGTCAGTTCTCGGTCCAAGATCATTGTCTCCATCAGATCCCATGTTCCCGCCGCCAGCTGGATCGTGCTGCCACCCGCCGCCATGCGTACCGCGGCGCTCAGGTTGGTGGTCGCTGTCGCCCAGGAACTGAAAGGCGGCGTCGCCGAACCCGACGCTGAAACAAAGTATGCGCCTACCGCGGAGACGGCGACAAGAGCGTTGAGTTTTGCCGAAGCGCGATGCGTTCCGTCGGTCACGGATAACGAGACGCGATACCAGCCGGGATAGTTGAATCCGACGGTGCAGGCGCCGGCCTCGCCGCTGCCTTCGGTGACGCGCTCGATCGGCGCGCCGCCGGCGATGTTCACGACGCGCCAGGTGCAGACCGGCGCGGAGCCGCCGTTCACGGATGGAGTGAAGACAACATCCTCGCCGACGGCGACCGACGTTGCCGACGCCGACACA
>CAYPJN010000255.1:2447-4626 GCA_964411055.1 uncultured Lentisphaerales bacterium
GTGTCATCGAACTCGTGGCAGCCGATGTCGACATGATCTCCCTGGAAACGCGCCAGTCCATCGATGTCCGATGCCAGATAGGCCAGGACGCTGTCGTCGCCGGCATCGATGGCCGCGGCAGCCGTCGAGGCCAGTGAATAGTCGCCGTTCGCCGGATCGCGCCAGCCGGGGTCGGCGTCGAGGGTGCACCGTGAGGATGAAAGACCCATGCCCATGACACCGCCCAGGAAGATGCAGTTCGTCGCGACGAAGGATGTGGAGTAATTGTAGAAATTGCCGGCGCCGGAGGCAAGATATTGTCCGAGGGTGCAATTGACCATCGCGCCACCCGTGCCATCGGAGTAGGCGCTGCAGCCCCATGTGGAGATGCATCCATAGGCCAGGCAGTTTTCCGCGTACCCGCCCTTGTTGAAATAGATTCCGCCTCCAAAGCACCGTGCGGAGTGCGAGCAGTTGCGGACAACCGTCCGGCGCAGAACGGAACCGGCCTGCAGGTAGACGCCGCCCCCATGGCCGGTGGAGATGCAGTCCTCAACCGTGCAGTCCTCCAGTGCGCCGCCGTTTTTCCCGAAAAAGACGCCGCCGCCCGTTCCGCCGCGTCCGTTCCGGATCGTGAAGCCCTTGACGACGGCGGCCGCGTGGTCGATTGAGAACACCCGGGCAATTGGGGACGTCTGTTCGACTGTCGTCGCGGCCTTGCCGGCGAGGCTCTCGATCCGTAGCGCCTTCGTGACGGAGATTTGCTCGCCGATTTCATACGTCCCGTTGGAGACCATGATCGTACAGCCGTCGACGGCATCCGCGACCGCAGCGGAGATCGTGTGGGCGGCGGTTTTCCACGTGCTGTACGGCGACTGGGGGGTGGGCGACTCGGGCGACACAAAAAGATGGTCTGTCCCCACGCGAACCGCATTGTAAAGGCGGGACTTCGCGGATGCTCCTCCGTCCGTCACGGTAAGCAGCACGTGGTAGTTGCCGAACACCTCGTCGGCGATGTTGGTGAACGACTCGTTATCGGAGACGGAGTGCGACGAGTGCGTACCGTCCGGGAAGTAGAGGTTCAATGTTCCGGTCGCGGACGGGGAGGCGTCTCCAAAAGATGCCTCGAAGATCATCTGCCCGCCCGGCGAAACCAGTACTGGTGAGGTGCGGGTCACGCTGACTCCGTGCAGCATGTCGGCGTTCGCCGGATTGCAGCCCGCGTTTGGCGGGCTTGCATGCATGGAGCCGTCAAGATAGCGGTTCTCCGCGACCGCCACGCCGGCGCCAAGCAGCGGGGAATCGTCAGCAGGGGCATACGCTCCGTTAAGTTGGAACGAGGAGACGGTTGTGCCGATCGCCGTGCCGCTCAGGATGAAGCAATTGGAGAAACCAGAGTTCACGCCGGCATAGACGTTCCCGAATGCACAGTTCTTCGCTGTAATCGCGTGGTCGTATAGATCGAAGTCGGCGCCGCTTCCGGAGTTCCCGACGCCGGTGCAGTTGATCACTGTCCCGCCGGCATTCTGGACGTAAATACCACCGCCGTAGCTCGCTGAATTACTGTACAGGAGGCAGTTCCCGATGGTGCCGTTCACCAAACGGCATCCGCCGCCATATTCCGTTGAGGTGTTGTCGCTGATAGTCGAACGCCGCAAAAAGGCGCTGGCGCCTTCCAACCGCGCGCCGGCACCTCCGGAATTGCCGGAACGATTATTGCGGATGACCGAGTCCTTGACTGTGCCAGCCAGAATCCACACGCCCCTGCCGCCGTTCCCGCTTGCCCCTCGCACGGTCACCTCCGAAAGCACCGCGTCCGCATGGTCAAGCTTGACGATACTGATGCCGGCAGTGTCGGTCACCAGATGCACCAGCTCCCGATCGACGCCCTTCAGCGTGACGCCATTCGTAATTGAAATCGTCGTCGAGACGCGGTATTCGCCCGGAAAGAGGGTGATTGTATCCCCCGTCTCGGCTTTCTTGATCGCTGCCTGGATGTCGTCGACGGCAGTGAGCGTCACGTCTCCGGCACGCAGGCAAAAAGCCATGGCCGCACCCAATAGTGCTGGAAGGGTCTTCCTCATGATGGCCCTCATTTTACAAAACGTCCACACGAGCATCCCATAGGCTTGCCCGCTGACACGCATCGAGGCTCTTGCAAAACCCCCCGGTCGCTGCGCCTTCTGGCCTGTCTGCCTGC
>CAYPJN010000256.1:0-3408 GCA_964411055.1 uncultured Lentisphaerales bacterium
TTTGCCGGTGCCGCTCTCGCCGGTTATGAGCACCGTTTCTTCCGAGGCGGCGTACGTGATAATCAGGCTCCTGATCTCCCGCAAAGCCGGGGAATCTCCGATCAGGGTATCGGGGGCATGGGGCAGTCCCCGAGGCTGGGCTGCTTCACTTGTCAGCCCCCGGAGGGTCAGATGTTTGCGGATTTTTCTCAGGAGATCCCGGGACCGGTAGGGTTTGAGGACGTATTCCTCCGCCCCGGCCTTGATGGCATCCACCACCAGATCCGCATCCAGATATCCGGTCAGCATAAAATAAATTGGCCCATGAGGTTCTTTTGTCAGAATTTTTAAAACTTCCAGGCCTGAGATGTCCGGGAGGCGAATGTCCAGAAGCACCAGATCGGGCTTCTCCTCCGCCACCGTGGTCAGAGCTTCTTCCCCGGTAAAACAGGAGATGAGCTGATATTCCGGCGGAAGAAGCATGGATGAGACCCCGCCGACCACCCCGCGGAAATGCTCCGGCGAGACGCACACGGACCCCGGGAGGTGCGCAGTGTTGAAATGGGGCTGCGCCCGCACATCGAGAATGCGGACATCCGGCCTTGCCAGGTTTTCGGCCAGCCAAGCCGGTTCGATCAGGCCTGGTAGTGTCGGCGGGGTGGGAAGGGATGGCGGAAGCTGCGCCACAGGCGCTGCCTTCTGAATCGTGGCCCCGCCTGTGAAGTAGTGTCTCCATGCATTAATCCTGGTTGTCTGCCCGGCGGAGAGGGGCTCGGCCCGCAGCGAGGCAGGCTTCAGAACTCGCTCACGGAAACCGTTCAAGCCGTCCGTGAGCAGGTAAACGTTGGCGTAACCCATCCTTGCCAGCGCGTCCCGTGCCTGGGCCGGATGAGTCATGCCGTTGGAATAGAGGACGATCAGCCCCCTGTTCCTGTACGGCGCCAGAGCGGTCGGCAAGGAGGCCATTTCGATGTTGACCGCGCCACGGATGCGGAAGGCCGCGAATTCCTCGGCCGGGCGGATATCCACCAGCAACAGGCCGGCATCGCCCCGCATGAGCCGGTCGGCGAGATCCTCCGGTTCGATGTGGTCGTCAGCCGCCGCGACCAGGGTCAGGATGGCCGCTTCCGACGACGCGTTGGCGGGCGTTTTGCCGGCGTCGGCGTTTCCACTGTGAATGGCCAACACGCCAGCGGCTAGAGTCACCAGCGCCACGCTGAAGGTCTTCAGGAACGGGCTCTGCCAATAGACCCCTGTGCGGGACACCCGGCGCTCGATGTACTCGGCGCCCCAGAAGCAGCCTACGGCGACCAGCACGAAGAGCAGCGCAAAGACCGCCTCCGACAGGCCAAAGACCTGCCAGACGAACTGCACGCCGCGGTCGCCCCAGGCGTAGAGGCCCTTGAGCATGCCAAACATCTCGTTAAACATGATGCTCCCGATGCCCACGCCGCCCAGAAACACGGCGGCATCCCAGCGGCCCGAGGCCAGCCCCACGGCCGCCGTGCCGGGGCACCAGGCCCCCATGACAAAGCCCGCGCCCAAAAGCAGGCCGCCCACAATCTGCGCCCCGTAGACGCTGGGCATGAAGAACAGTTGTTCCTCGCCGATCAAGCCCAGACCGCGGGCGTACTGCAGCCCGATCATCGCCACGATAACGGCAGTGAACATCACCTTCAACACCACCATGTCGCGGAAGTAGAAGATGCCGGCCAGCCGGCGCGCGCTGCCGAACCCGGCGCGCTCCAGGGAGAAGCCGAAGCACAGGCCGACCGCCAGCGCGGCCAGCATGGCCGTCGGGGCGGAGAGCATGTCGTTGCCGAAGAAGGTCTCAATCATGCCATTGCCTCCTTGCGAACCAGGCTGCTGCATATCCGCCGGCGAAGACGCAGACGAGGAAGACCAGGCTGCCGGATAGCAACACGGCACTACCCGATAGCGCCTGGCCCGAGGTGCAACCCTGGGCTAGACGGCTGGCGAAGCCCGCCAAGACGCCGCCGCCCAGGGCCAGCGCGATACGCAGTCTGCTGGATGCCTGCTTGCCGCGTTCGAGCTGAAATCTGACCCG
Source organism: uncultured Lentisphaerales bacterium (assembly GCA_964411055.1). Lineage (GTDB taxonomy): Bacteria > Verrucomicrobiota > Kiritimatiellia > RFP12 > JAAYLN01 > JAAYLN01. The sequence continues at coordinate 2,048 of CAYPJN010000256.1, forward strand.
TTTTGCCGGCAAGGCGGACAAGAGGCCGCCGAGAAACAGGCCGACGAGCATGAAGACCAGGTAGTATTTGAGCGGCTTGTCGCCCCATGCGCCGAAATACTCGCTGGACCGTGTGTGGACGGGGGCCAGGCAGCCTTCCGCCCACGCCGCGATCCGCGCCATGCCGCCGGAGGCACCCAGCCCGGCGCCCAGAATGAGGTAGGACGCCAGGAGCGTCAGTCCCAGAAGCACGCCCGCCATATACGGGTTCATGTACGGCTTGGGAGCATCGTTCGCGTGTTTCGGGTCGTTCATGTCAGCACCCCGCGGATTTTTTTCTTGGGGGAATTGGCGGCGCAGGCTGTGGCGCCGGCGTCGGTGTTACGGCTGGAGGGGCTGCCGTCCCGGCTGGAGCGGCGGATGGGCCTGTCGCGTCCTTGAGACCGAGGTCTTTCCAGTAGGTCTCCAGCCCGCCGTGAAGCGCCTTGAGGGTTCGCTGTGTCTTTTGCGACAGGATGCCCGCCACCTGCATCGCCAGGGAGCCGTCGCGGTCCACCAGGATCAACGGCCCTGCGCCGGTCAGATAGGCAGGGTTGGCCAGCACGTCGGCGATGTCCGCGTTACGCGATCCGGGAATGCTGTAATCCGCAAACTGTTCCGCCGGGCGGAGATCAACCAGATCAAACGTGCCAGGCAGATCCTTGGCTAGCCGCCGCAACTCGTCGGCGGACATCCGGTCGGCCAGTCTGATAACCCGCTGGGCGGCCACCGGCCCGGCGGCGGATAGACCCGCCTCGGCGCCGAACACGGGCAGGCCCGCTTTGATCCAGGCTTCGCTGCCGCCGGCCAATGATGTGACCTTCTGGAATCCCTTTGCCTCGAGAAGTCCGATGGCCATCGTGGATCGGTAAGCGGAGTTGCAGACGGCCACCACCGGCTGGGTGGGGTCGAGCTTGGCCGAAAGCTCCTGGAGGCGGTTGAGAGGCAGGTTGACCACTTCGCCGATCCTCAGGCCCATCCACTCGTTCGGCAGTCGCACGTCGACCACGATGGGAGCCGTGCCCGCCTGCATTTGGGCGTACAGATCCGCAGGCCTGATAAAGTCCACCTTCTTGGTGGGCAGATTGGCGGACTTCCACGTCTCGATGGTTAACACGGATGCCCCGTAGCCGATGCGATGAAGCCGGTGCAGCGCCTCCCGGAGTTCTTCCTGGCTTCCCGCCAACACGAGCTTGCCCGAAGCCTGGGTCGCCCAAGGGACCATGATGCCGACCCAGGTCTCCAGTCTGCCGCGCAGCCCGATGTTGACGGAATTGGGGATGTGTTCGGCCGCATACACGCCCGCATCGCGAATGTCCGCCAGATAGTGCTTTGTCACATCC
>CAYPJN010000256.1:3418-4605 GCA_964411055.1 uncultured Lentisphaerales bacterium
CATCCATAAGTTCATTGCCCGGCGTCATCTCGGCAGGCTGGGGCGTGTCCCAGATCACCAGGGGCGGGCCCTGCCGGTTCATGGCCGCGTTGTGTCCAAAGTACTGCGGGGTCTCCGGGAGCTCACGCAGAACCGCCGTAATGAACTCGGTGCGGCTCTTGAGCACAAGGTACGGATTGGATGCGCGTTCCTCCCCGATGGTGCTCTTGGGACTGTCGCGCAGATGCGCTCCGCAAAGGCTGCCCGCGCCGTGCGCCGGGAGCACGATCACCGAATCATCGAGCCTGGATAACTTGCTGACCCATGTGTCGTATCCCATCGAGGCCAGTGTGGCCGCCGTCATCTTCCCTTCCAGCAGGTCCGGGCGACCGACGCTGCCGATGAACAGCGTGTCGCCTGTGAACAGGATCTTGCCGATCTTGTCTTCTTCTCCGGCATAGACCAATCCACAGGTGCCGTCCGGCGTGTGGCCGGGCGTTTCCAGAACCTTGATGACGGCGGAGCCGATCTTGAATATCGATCCTTCTTTCATCGGCTCGATCTTGTAGCCCGCACCGCTGGATGCGCTCTGGTAGATCGGGCAGTTGGCGACCTTGACGATCTCCATGTGCCCGGCGACGAAGTCGGCGTGGGAATGGGTCAGATAGACGCCCTTGATCGTCAGGTCATTCCTGGCGGCATAGTCGAGGTAGAACTGAACGTCACGGTCCGGATCGACAATCAGCGTCTCCTTGCCGCTGACCAGCATGTAGGAATAGTGCGACAACACCGGGAGGTTGATCTGGATCACCTCGAAACCTGGATACTTGTAGGTGTCCACGATCTGGTGCTTGGCGGCGTCATCTCCGTGGGTCGCCGACTCGGTATCCTTGATCTTCGGGGGCTCTGCCGGGAATGCAGTTGCAGCCAGCAATGCCACCACCGCGAATGCGACTATACATGAAGAACCTTTCATGACATGCCTTTCTGTTCGTGAGCTCGCCGGACTCTCCTACCTCGGCACCGTCGTTTGCGGCACGGCACCATGCCTATCCCAAAATCATTGCCGGAACTATAGCATGAAACGAGGCTTTTGTCACTCCCCGGGGTAATCGGCCACAGGGGTGCGCGGAGGGTGCATGGAGACGCGGGCGGCAGTTGCAGACAGACGCGTCACGCATACTCAGCATGCGCTTCCCGCGCCCCCC
>CAYPJN010000257.1:0-4577 GCA_964411055.1 uncultured Lentisphaerales bacterium
ATGGGATGCCAGAAGAAGATAGCGCGCGAGATCGTGGACGCGGATGCCGACGCCGCGTCGCTCCAGAAACCGCTGACAGCGGCGTAACAGGCTCGTTCATGACCGTCAGGGGTGCCAGAAAAGTCAAAGGGGAAGATTTTGATCCGTTCGCCCTGGTGGGTCAAGGGCAAGGGAATTCGATTGGCACCGGGACGCGCGGGGAGCGCATGATGTGCGGGCGAGAGGAAACGAAAACAAGAGATGCAGGAGAGGCGACCGTTTTGACTGCGCGCGCCCGCGCGCGTTTATGGATACCGGACGACACCGAGGCCGTCCCTCCATCATTGAAAACAAGGTTTATTCACTGGAACTGGAGGGGCGGGCTCCGTCCCGACCGGCATGCTTTCCGGGCGATGTCGCGGGCTTGGCGGAGCACGGTCCACTGCCCACTGCCAACTGCCCACTGGACTACGCCGGGAGGTCGAAGTCGCAGATGAGCGGCAGGTGGTCCGAGAGCGTCACCTGCGGCAGGGCGAAGGCCTTGAGCCGGATGCTGGGCGTGAAGCAGACGAAGTCGAGCACGCGGCGCGGCTCCCAGCTCGGATAGGTCGGGCGGTTCTCGGGATTGGCGCGCTTCAGGCCGGCCCGGTCCAGGAAGGCATCGAGCTCTTCGGGGCCCAGCAGCGCGTTGAAGTCGCCGGCCACGATGCACGGCTTGCCGGCCTTCTTAACGAGTTCCTCGAGATGGCGAAGCTGTCGGCGGCGGATGTGCGTGCGCAGCGAGAGATGCACCAGGAAGAGGTTGGCCTGCTCCAGATCCAGCTCGATGACCAGCCGCTTGAAGCCGTGCTCGAAGAAGTGGAACCGCTGGCCCCGGGCGGCCAGGCGCGTCAGGAACGCATTGCCCTGGTTGCCGAGCACCGGCGTGTGGCGCATCAGGCCGTGGCGCCGGTACTTGACCTCGAACGTGTGGTAGTGGCCGATCATGTCGGCCAGCCGCTGTGGCTGGGGACGGCTCCGGGTGCGGAACGATCCGCTGTCGGTCTCGACGAGGCCGACGACATCGGGCTCCAGTTCGCGGATGAAGTAGGCGATCGCGTCGAAGTGGCGGTCGGTGCGGCGCAGCATGTCCATCCAGGCGTGGCGCTCGCGCCGTCCGGTGCCGTAGCGGATGTTGTATAGCAGGAATCGCATGGTTCTAGCGTGTCTGGGCAGGCTGCCGGTCCTCCAGAACCGCGGTTCGGGCGGCCAGCAGGAGTATTGTCAGGAGCAGCGCCGCGCCCGGCAAGGCGAAAAGCAGGTGACCGTGGCGGACGAAGGGCGTGGGACGCGGCAGGGGCGGAATGCCGGACGCGGTGAAGAGGATGCCCGGGGCGCCCGCGCCGTCGCCGCGCCCGAGCCGCTGGACGACGCGTCCGTTGGGCAGGATGGCGCAGGTGACGCCGCGGTTGGAGCTGCGCACCATCGGCAGGCCGGTCTCGACGCAGCGGAAGACCGCCTGGGCGAGGTGCTGTTCGGCCTCGCTGGAGCCGTCGAACCAGGCGTCGTTGGTAAGGTTGGCCAGCAGAGTGGCGCCGTCGCGCGCCGCGCGGCGGGCCAGGTAGGGCAGGGTATCCTCGAAGCAGATCAGCGGGGCGGTGCGCAGCGGCGCGCGCCCGTCGGCCGCGCGTGGGCGGATGGTCATAACGCTGCTGTTCGTGCCGGCCGTGCAACTGTAGCCGATCGGGGAGAGACGGGCGAGCCAGGGGAACCGCTGGTCGAGAGGAATGAATTCGCCGAAGGGGACGAGATGCTGCTTGCGGTAGGTCGCGACCGCGCGTCCCCTTGCGTCGAAGAGGAAGGCGGCGTTGAAGTACCGGGCGCCCACCCGCCATTCCCGACCGGGACCGGGCTCGATCTCGAGACCGCCCGCCAGCAACGGGCTGCCGGCCAGCGCCGTTGCATTGCTGGCGAGTTGTCTCGTGTCCGCATCGAGGGGGCCGGCGCCGGGCAGCGCGGTCTCGGGCCAGATGCAGAGGTCGGGGGCGACGGCGCCGGCAACCTGCGCGTTCGCCAGCAGCGCGTCCACGGTGGATTCCCAGGCGCCGTCGTCCTGCTGGAAGATGGATGGCGCCTCGGGATGGAAGAGGGCCAGCCTCCAGACGGGGGCCGTCCTGACGGCGCGGTCGATGTCGCGCGCGCGGCCGAGCCCGGCGCTCCAGCAGGCCACGCCGATGGACAGCGCGATGGTCAGCTCGACCGACCGCAAGGCAAAGCGCGTCGGCGTTCCGCCGGACGCCGACGCGGGCCGGAAGCTTCGCCGCGCGTCGCTCCAGAGGCGCTCCAGGAAGAGGGCGATGCCGCCGTTGACGGCCACCAGCATGGCCGAGACCAGGCTTGCGCCGCCCCAGGCGGCGCACTGGATTAGCGCCAGGTTGCGGTACTGGCTCACCCCAAGCGCGTTCCAGGCGAACCCGGTTAGCAGGGTGCCGCGGAGCCATTCCGAGCCGGCCCAGAGCAGCGGCGCGGCGGCCACCGCCATGAGCACGCGCAGCCAGGGATTATTCCGGATGCTTGTTTGCCGCCAGAGCCAGGCGATGGCGAGTCCAAAGAGTCCCGCGTAGAGCGCGCAGTAGGCCGCGAGGGCCGCGTGGCCGACGAGCACGAGGGGCAGGGGGCCGCCGTTGCCGGTCAGGCGCCAGAGCCAGGCGAGGTTGCCGAGCCAGAAGACCAGGCCGGCGCACCACGCCAGGCGGAAACCCGCGCGCGGCGTGGCCTGCTTGAGCGCCATGAGCAGCGGCACCAGGGCGAACCAGGCGGCGTCGGACTGTCCGACGGGCGGAAAGGCGAGCCCGAGCAGCAGTCCGGAGAGCAGCGCGACCCCCAGGGGGATCCGGTCTGTCAAGCTTTGCCGCAGCACTTCTTGTACTTCTTGCCGCTGCCGCAGGGGCAGTCATCGTTGCGGCCGACCTTGGGGGCGTCGCGCCGCGCGGGTTCGGCGGCCCTCGGCTGCAGCACGGCGGCCACGGTCTGGTCGAAGTCGGCATCCGAGAGCGCCGGCTGGAGCGGCGCCGCGGGGTGCGCGCCAGCGCCGCCGGCGGGCGCGCCCGCCGGGCGGGCGCCAAGCACGCTGACCTCGTCGTGCACCAGGCGCTGGCGGCCGCGGGCCATGCGTCCCATCATGTTCTGCAGGTTCTCGACGGAGGTCGAGGCGCGGAAGATGTTCTGCGCCATCTCGGCCTTGATCTGGTTCATCAACTCCTCGAACATCGCGAAGGCCTCGCGCTTGTACTCGATGAGCGGGTCGCGCTGGCCGTAGGCGCGCAGGCCGACGCCGTGACGCAGCTCGTCCATGGCGCGCAGGTACTCCTGCCACTGCGTGTCGATGGCCTGCAGCGCCACCTGGCGCTCCATGATGGGGAGCACGCGCGGATCCTCGAAGCTGCACTTCACGGTGTAGGCCTCCTCGACGCGCGCGAAGATCAGCTCGCCGGCCGCCTCGTGCTGGCCCGCCAGCGGGGCCAGTTCCGCGGCCTGCACCGCGACGGGGAAGTTCAGCATGACCCACTCGGCCAGCTCCTCGGCGCGGGCCTCCTTGGGGTTGGCGATCAGCAACTCGCACTGAGTTACGACCAGGTCGTTGATCACGTCGAGAATCCGGGCGCGCACCTCTTCGGGTGAGGCGCGCACGAGGTCGCCGCGGAAGGCGTAGATCACCTCGCGCTGCTTGTTCATCACGTCGTCGTATTCCAGCGTGCGCTTGCGGATCGAGAAGTTCTGCTGCTCGACGCGGCGTTGAGCGGTCTCGACGGAGCGGTTGAGCCAGCGGTGCTCCAGCGCCTCGCCCTCCTGCATGCCGAGCCGGCTCATGATGCCCGAGATGCGTTCCGAGCCGAAGAGGCGCATCAGGTCGTCCTCGAGCGAGATGTAGAAGCGCGACGAGCCGGGGTCGCCCTGGCGGGCGCAGCGGCCGCGGAGCTGGCGGTCGATGCGCCGCGACTCGTGGCGTTCCGACCCGAGCACGTGCAGGCCGCAGGGGCGCTCGGACAGGAGCTGGCGCAGGGACTTGGGGCCGCCGGCGTGGGGCATGTCGAGCGTCTGGCGCGACTTGATGACCGTCTCGTCGACCCACACGACGCCGGGGCCGAGCTTGATGTCGGTGCCGCGTCCGGCCATGTTGGTGGCGATGGTCACGCTGCGGGGCTGGCCGGCCAGGGCGACGATCTCCGCCTCGCGCGCGTGGTTCTTGGCATTCAGCACGTTGTGGGGGATGCGCGCCATGCGCAGCATGCGGCTGAGCACCTCGGAGGTGTCGACGTTGGCCGTTCCCAGCAGCACCGGCTGGCCGTTGGCGTGGCGCTGCGTGATGTCCTCGATGATCGCCTTGTACTTCTCGCGCTGGCTCTTGAAGATCAGGTCGTTGTCGTCCACGCGGCGCACCGGCCGGTTGGTCGGCACCGGCACGACGTCCAGCTTGTAGATGTCGTTGAACTCGGCCGCCTCGGTCTCGGCCGTGCCGGTCATGCCGGCGAGCTTCTTGTAGAGGCGGAAGTAGTTCTGAATGGTGATCGTCGCCAGCGTCTGCGTCTCGCGCTCGATCTGCACGCCCTCCTTGGCCT
>CAYPJN010000258.1:0-4574 GCA_964411055.1 uncultured Lentisphaerales bacterium
GCGCGTGTTGATGATCTCGCTGAGCGTGCCGATACTGTTGGGATCGTCAATGAGCACCGGCTGCGTGTTGATGTACCTCGGCGGCCGGGGCAGCACCTCGATAACGCTGATGGCCCGGTAGGAGACGGTCGCCGTCTTGTAGTAGGCGAATCCGACGCCCAGTCCAAGCAGGATGGCCACGATCAGCGAGGGCCATTTCTGGAACACGACACGGATGACGCGACCGATGGACATGGGCCCCAGGAACGAGTCGCCCTCGCCCAGGCCGCCCTCGCCGCCGCCGTAGTAGGTGGAATTGCCGCCGTAGCCGCCGCCATATCCATAGCCGCCGCCGTAGCCATACCCGCCCGCCCCCGGCGTGCGTCCGTAATAGTAGGCCGGCGACGACTGGCCCTCCTCCCGCCTGCCGTGGCGGGAGCGCTCCGCGGGATGTTCCGCCGGCGGGGCCGGATCGTCGGGCATTGCGTTCGTGTTCGGCTGGTCGTTCATATCGGTGTCCGGGAAGCTCATGCCACGTGGTCGGCGGAATGGCGGTGCCGCCGCCTCCAGAAGGGACGCCACCGCCGGGCATGCTTGCGATGGCGCTCAGGCGACGGTGACTGCGGCGCCGTGCTGTCCGCCAGATCACTGGGAAGCGGAAGCAGGCCTGGCATCACGGCCAGCAGCATGCACCAGACGAGCAGGTTGAGCGGGTCGCGGAACGGCATGCCGTAGAAGCCGACGAGGGCGGCGCCCGACAGCGCTGCAAGGCAGCCGGCGGCCGCGGGGGATATCCGCAGGAGGCGCGACTCGCTGATCAACTTGGATTGCGCCGGTGTCGCGGCCAGCAGCCGGTAGAGGTTGCGGCACACCGGAACCAGCAGCAGTACCAGGACCAGCAGCATCAGTCCGGCGCCGACCAGGCCCAGTTCGCAGAGGAATTGCAGAGGATCGCAGTGGCAGGTGATTGGGTTCTGCGTCCCCGAGACGATCCGGTCCCAGTCCGCGTCATCGAGGAACCGGCCGGCCTCGTGGCGGAAGCCCCAGGTGCCGGTGCCGTACGCGGGATAGGTCTTGAAGATGCGCCAGGCGGCGCCGCACAATGCCTGGCGCTCGCCGTGCCAGCCGCTTTGCAGCGCCTGCCGCGAGACCAGCGCCTGTATCCGGGTGTGGAGGGCATTCCCGGGGTAGGCGATGAAATGCAGGAAGCCCAGAGCCGCGAGGGTGACAAGCACCACGGCCGACTGGCGCAACTGCTGCGCCCAGGTCAAGCGACCGTGCAGGAAGACGGCGGCGTAGACGAGGGCGGCCAAGCCGCCGCAACCAACCAGCAGAATGGCGCCGTAGTCCAGCGTGAAGGCGGCCGCGACCAGGTCCAGGAGCGCGGCCCCATAGAGCAGTCGGCGCGTGAGTGGCGCGGCTTTGGCCGCGAGGTCCGCGACCAGTAGACCGGTCGCGACCAGGAACATCATGCCGAAATAGGCGCCTGCAAAGCCCTTGTAGGCGAAGACGCCATAGTGGTCCGCCGTCGTGGCGGCCCCCCAGAGGCGGTAGTGCGTTCCCTGGCCGTACTGCACGAGGCTGAAGATCGCCAGGAGCGCCGAGACGGCAACCAAAATGTAGAGGAGCCGCAGCTTGCCGCGCCGCGTCAGGCCGTGGCGGACGGCCAGGATGGCCGTCCAGGCCGGCACGAACCAGAAGAATGCCTGGAACGCCTCGCCGCGGTTGAAACAGGAGGGCAGGGCCGCCAGCGGCGGCAGACCGGCACGCCAGACCCCCATGGCGCTGTCGTAGCCCATCGTGCGCGGCCCGTTGAGCGTCTGGCATAGCAGAAACACGATCCCCGCCGCTCCCGCATGCAAGACCGGGTCGCGGAAAAACCGCCGCGCCACCCGATTGCGGCTCTCCCCAATGGTCTCGTCCTTGCGTGCCGTCGGAAAGAGCAGCACCATCTCCAGTGTCAAGAGCGCGAGCCAGACGAGCGGCAGATAGCTCTTAAGCGCGGAGGGGCGGCAGGCTCCCGAGGCAAGGAAGATCGCCAGCAGCGCGAGATGGATCAGAACCGCCGACTTTGAAGGCACGAACCGCATGTCGCCCTTGGCCGCCGCTAGTACTTGAGCGCGACACCCGCGCTGACGCGGTAGCGGTCGTAGTCGAAATCGTCGATGGTCGACTCGTTAACCGAATAGAGGCCGTTCACATAGAAGGACGCGAAGCGGGTGATGCCGAATGTCAGGTTGGCGAAGAGGTTCACCTGGTCGTCCTGGCGCGACTGCCCCTGGCCCTCGGCGTCGGTGCCGGTGAAGAGATCCACGTCGTCCTCGTCGACATTGCGGAGGTAGTCCTCGTAGCGGTAGGCCACGCCGCTGCTGAGCATCACACGGGTGAAGAACCGGTAGCTGGCGCTGCCGATCAGCGAGTAGGCCAGCATCGAGTTGTTCCGGACATCCTCGGACGACTCGTAGGCCGAGTTGCCCGAAAGATTCAGCGTGAAGCGCTCGGTAGGCCTCCAGGAAAGCCCCATGTCGTAGCTGAAGCTGTAATCCGTGTCCGCGCCGTTGTCCAGTTGCCGCCCGCCTTCCGGGTACTCCATCGCATCCGGGTACTTGTACTCGAAATCGTCGAAGGCCGTCATGCCGATCAGGGCGCGGTAGGTCAGCTTCTCGGTCGCGTGCGAGCCCAGGCCGAAGCTGGCGGTGATGTAGGTCGCCTCCTTGATGTCCACGTCCAGCCGGCGCCGTCCTTCCGGATCGCTGTCGCTGCCCACCTCGTCGTAATCCGCCCCGTTGATGCCGTAAGCGAGGGAGAGTATGCCGTCGGTCTTCTCCGTGAACTGGTGCGTGATGGCCAGCGTGTACTGCTGGTAGTCCGAGTCATACAGGTAGGCATCTTCGTAGTCGACGGCCCGGTAGCTCGCGCCCAGCGAGATGCCGCTCTTGTCCGTGACCTGGCGTCCCAGCATGCCGTTGATGCCGAACCCGAAGCGGTCGTCCTGGCTGAACTCGTCGTACTTCGTGTAGCTGAGCTGCTGGGCGGACTGTCCCAGTTGCCACTGGGTGCCGCCATCGGTCTTCCCGTCGAACTTCAGCGACTCCATCCAGTCCTTGGGCGAGCGCGAGTAGTCCGAGTCGTCGTCCTCGTAGGTGTAGGCCAGGCGTCCGGAGAGCTTCCACTGGTTGCCCGGCAGGAGGAGATCGAGCCCTGGCTGTATGTTGAATCCGCGGCTCGAGTCGAAGCGATCCTCCGAGGTCGCCTCCATCAACTCCTTCCGGTTCTCGTTCACTTCGTCCGGGTTGCTTTCGTAGAATACGCCCACGTCCAAAGTCGGCGAGAGGTTGAGGGGGCCGAGCCAGATGCCGCCTTCGTCCTGCGCCGAGGCGCGGCACACACCCGCAAGGACGCCGAAGGCGGCCAGCACCCGCATGGGCCGCCGGAAGATCGCAAGTTGTGTCGTGTTCATGTCAAATCCTTGTTGTCGCCTGCATCCATCCACACTAGAACTGCGCCTTGTACGGCTCGGGTATGACGGGCTTGGGCGTGGTCGTCGTGGCTGCCGGGGGCGCCGGGGAGCGGTCCGCGATCTCGGTGCGGTCCAGTGGGGCAGGGCGGTTGACGTCATGCACCAGCAGGTCGGGCTGCTTGGCGACCTCGCCCAGGACAACGTCCATGTTGACCGGGCGCTCGCCGACCTTGCCGTGAGGCGCCACCAGCCGCAACTGCGCGGCCCCGGGCCCCAGGAGGGGCGTGTAGTCTCCCGCAAGCGCGGCGGGCAGGGCGGCGCCCACCTGGTCGCGGTAGGCCGCCGGCAGGGCGGCCAGCAGGCCGGCGGCGAAGGCCTGCTCCTCTTCCGGCGTCTTGCCGCGCGCCAGCAGGACGATGGCGAACGTGGTGAAGATGGTCTTGTCCTCGTCCGCGAGCGTCTCGGCGCCGCCGATCTCCTTGAGCACCCCGGCCGCCAACTTCGCGTAGGCGTTGTCGTCGATCGGCTTGAGCTGCGCGGCCAGCGGCGGCTTGAAAGCCTCGACCCATCCGGGCAGCATCTGGAACGGCGTGTTGACGACCAGCCGGGCGAGGAGCGCCGGCAGTTCCGCCGCCGGTGCGGCCTTGGCGAACTCGACGGCGATATCCCGCATCTGCGCGAGCCGTCGACGCGGGGAGATCGGCATCTTCGCCGCGGCCTGCATCACCTGGCCGGCGAAATCAGGCACGGCGTTCGCCTTCATCGCCGCCACGATCGACGGCACCTGCCGTGGGTCGGAGGCCGCCAGCCCCAGTTGATCGTCGGCGGCCGCGGCGGTCCGCGCCAGGCACAGGCAGGCGGACATGACCATCAGAAAGTAGTCACTATTCTTGCGCATGACGCATCCCTTTCACGTATTCTTCCACCCCTAGATGACCGATTGCGGCACATAGACAACATCGCCGGGAAGCAGCCGGATATCCCGTTCGATCTCTCCTTTTCTCCCCACGCGTTCCAGATCGACCTTCAGCACCTCCTTGCGCCCGCCGGGCTTGCGGCGGGTGACGATGATCGCGCTCTTCTTGGCGCTGGAGGCGTAGCCGCCGGACACCTGGATCGCCCGGCTCACGGTCAG
>CAYPJN010000259.1:0-4569 GCA_964411055.1 uncultured Lentisphaerales bacterium
CCGGCGAGCTGCCGTCGGTCGGGTCGCTGGCAATGTTCGCCCAGTCGTAGTGGTAGCCGCCCTTGAAGAAATGCTGGTCGCCGGCGGCGAGGAAGAACTTGATGCCGGCGCGGTGGTAGGCTTCGAAGGTCGGACGCGCCGCGCGGATCCAGTCGGCGGGCGGCTCGTCGTTCATGCCGTGGTAGAGGTTGTGGTGGCCGACATGGCGGCCCCAGAAGTCGGCGCGGCGTTTTGCCATCAACGCGTTGTCCTCCACCGGCTCCCAGACCGCGAAGCCGCCGCCCATCATGATGTCGGTGCGCTGGCCGGACTGCGCGCGGAGCGCCTCCATCTCGGCGGCCAACGAATACTCGAAGGGCTGCGTGTCCTGCACGTGGAGCGGGTGGTTGTGGTCGGTGCAGTTTTGGAGCATCTGCTGATACTGTTTGCGGACGAGCGGCCAGTCGCCGCCGTTGAGGACGCCGAAATGCCTGAAACTGTGGTAGCTGTAGGACGACACGAGGAAGTCGCGCGTCCGGTCGCCGTAGCACTTCGGCTGCGGCAGCACGAGCGGCAGAATTTTGGCCGTGACCGGAATGCGGCCGAGCTCCTTGCCGTCCTTCTTCAGGACGACGGCGCCGGAGTAGAGGCCGTCGGGCGTCTCCTTCGTGGTGTGGACGGTCAGGAAAAACGACCGGAACTCGCCCTCGGCGAGCGCAACCGGCTGGAGCGTCTTGGCGTCGTCGAAGCCCTCGCGCAGCGGCGCGAAGATTTCCTGGTCGCCGCCGCTGGCGGTGCCGAGACGCCTCGAGTAACGCGGCGGCGGGTTGATCCAGAGCTCGGAAATCTTGCCGTCGGCGCGTTTGATGCGGGCGTAGTTTGCCTCCTTCACGGTATCGACGCGGATGAGGTCCTCATCGTTGAGCAGGAGCTCCGGGCAGAGCTTGTAGCCGGTGTCCGCGAAATAGCTGTACCAGCCGTTCTTGTTCTGGTACCAGACCTTCACGACCTTGAGGTCGAGGTTCTCGGGCAGGAGCGTTGCGCCGCGCTCGTTGCGGAACGGAGTGAGCGTGAAGGCGACCTTGCCGAGGTCCGCGAGAGGATAGACGAGGAACGCGCCGGGCTCGAACTCGTCCTTGGCCGCGACAATGCGGATTGTCTTGCCGGGTTTGCCGTCGAAAGGATAGACGTCGGTCAGGCGCTGCACGTCGGACATCGCAGGAACCGAGTAGAAAAGGAACGGCATGTCCTTGAAGGGCGCCGCCGCGTTGGTCGTGACGAAGTCTGCTGCCACACGCGAGGCGAGAACCGCCGCATCGGCACCGTCCTTGATTTTGGCTTTTGCCGCCGCGCGGTTCAGGTGCGCCTTGAGCGACGGGGACATCGCGTTCTTCGCAAGTTCCGCGATTTTCGCGATCTCGGAGATCTTCCGAGATTTGCTGAGCGTCTCGAGCTGCGCCGTGGCTGCCGCCGCCGCAGTGATGGCGGCGAATGTGGCAAGTAGTTGTCTATTCATGGTTTTGTTTTTCCTAAGGTTGGTGTTCGAGCACTCATCGTGCCACAGCTTCATCGTAAAATCGGGGAACCGCTTTTGTGACTTGCGCCGCGCTGATCTCGATCTTGTCGATCCAGACTGCCCGGCAGGCGGGGCGATGGAGAAGTCCCCTACCCCACTTCGCGAGGAGCCACGCATTGAGCTCGGCAAGGTGCGCGTGCGGAGTACGGTGCGGCCCCTGCTCGAAAATCTCCTTCGCGTTGTTGTCGTGGAAGAGGGTATTCACTTGAGCATGAGCATCGTTCCCGCGCTATGCTGGCACTCGTAGCAGCCTATGTCCGGCCTGGCGCCGAAGATGCGGGGCTGACCGGCGAGGTCCGTGACGCCGTCCGTCATCCACGGCAGAACCATGCCGCTGCCGACGCACGGGGAAGAGGACTTGAGTGTGTAGTCGAGAGGAGCGTTCTGGAAGCCGGGCGCCGAGCCGATGATGTTGCCGCCGGGAACAGTCCCGCTGACGTTGACGTAGTTGTTGCTGTACGTGACGCCCGCATTGACGGTCAAATTGCTCTCCACTCCAGCGATGTAGTTATGGGCGACGATCGTGTTGACGATGCGGGAACCGCTGTCGAGGCCGAGCGCCGGACCGACGGGATTGCCTGCGAGCGTGTTGTCGGCGAACGTGCAGCTTTCGATTGTGCCTCCTTTGCACCTCACGAGGTAGTTCAGGTTGGTCACGCTGTTTCCGGCGATGAGGGTGTTGCGAACCGTCGCAGAGGATTTCCAAAGCCCTATGAGGCCGTAAGGAAGTTTGTCGCCATTCTGACTGATGTCCACGATGCGTAGTAAGTTGTTAGTGATGAGGCACGAGTCGACGAAACCGCTTTCGACATAGATCGGGCAGTAGGCCTCGGCCCAACTGGCGCTGTTGAGGATTTTGATATTGCGGATTACGCATCGGCGCAGTGTGCCGTTCATGATCTTTACGGCGCGGCCGAGTCCGTTGCCGAGGCTGCTCGGTGGGTCGTAGACAACGCAGTCCTCGACGAGTCCGCCTTGCGCGATGTAGATGTCGGAGGTGTTTTTCGAGGTTCCGTGAACGGTGAACCCGCGGACGACGGCGCCCGGGTTCTGAATCTCGAGGGTGTACGTGACTAAGGCGGTCGGACGGATAGAGGTGGCGTCCGCGCCGCCGCTGCTCTCCAGCGTGATCGCCTTTCCGAGATAGACGTTTTCGTCGTAGTCGCCCGGCGCGACCATCACGGTCTGGCCGGCAACGGCGGCGGTGACAGCCGCGGCGATTGTCGCGAAGCCCGTTTCCGGCGTGGCGTAGGGGAACGTCTCGGTTCCGGCGGACGAGACGTGTATCGTCTGCGGCATAACGTTGACAGCGCCGGCAACCTCGTTGAAGGATGTCTCGCCGACGGAGTTGGTGACCGTGAGCTTGACGGTGTATATGCCGGGACCGAATGTGTGCGAGAGAGCGGCGTAGCCGTCACCGTCGCCCTCGAAGAGGACGGGCTCGGCGGGGTCGCCGTCATCCTGTAACGTGCCGGTCGTCTCGGTAACCTCCCACTTGTAGTGGAGGCCGTAGGTGTTGGTGCCGGCGACGCTCGCGGGAATCGTGAGGGCAGCGGGTGCTACTACCGCCGCGGACGGTGCGGCGAAGGAGCAGTCGAGCGGGCCGGGCCTGTACTCGTAGCAGCCGATGTCGATCTCGTCGCCGATGACGCGCGCCTCGCCGGCGAGGTCGGTCGCGCCCTCGGACGTCGCCCACGGGACGAGGCTCTTTTTGCCGGCGTCCACGAGCGCGCACGTCCTCAGGCGGTAATCGCCGGCGGTCTCGTCCACGAAGGAAGGCGGTGCGTTGGTGCAGTTGTAGGAAGTGGTCGTCGGGTTTCCAAAACGGCAATTATAGTGAGTCCAACCATCCAGTCGGTCGACATCCGTGACTCCCGCGGGGTTGCGGTTGTTGTAGAAAATGCAGTTATTGAACTGCGCGCCGCGTCCCATGCTCATATAACCTGCGGTGCAGTAGCCGCCGCTGTAGCCGGTGTTGCGGTTGTTCGCAATCGTGCAGTTGTCCGCATAGAGATATCCCTGGTACGCCTGTTTCATGGCTGCGCCCCAATAGCAGACGTTGTCCGCAATCAGGCAGTTCCGGAGTTTTCCGCTGACAATCTTGCCGCCCTCGGGGCTGGCTTTCACCATCGCGTTCTCATAACCGCTGCCGCCACCGCCGATGAAGTTGTTGGTGATGACGCAACCCGTCATCCAGCCGACACAGTCGACTCCGTTCGGTAAAAAATAGACCACTCCGACTTGAACCGGCACACTGCTTTTAAGCTGGTTGTTGATGAACCGACAGTCGCGAACGGCACCGCCGTTGCCCCGGATTGATACGAGGCCGCGCGAAAAAACGCCACCAAAGTTCGTGTCGGTGTCGGCGTCGCGGACGACACAGTTCGTTACCTCGCCGTAGTCGAGGAGGTCGATCGCGATGCGCCGCGCGCCGACGACGGAGAAGCCGCTGAAGACGGCCTTGGCGGCGGCGACGTAGACCATCGTTGTGGCGCACGAGGTTCCGAAGGCGTTGGTGATCATCGTGTAGTCGGGGCCGTTGACGGAACGGAGCGTGACGGCCTTGTTGAGGACGGCGCAGCACTGGTCGGCGGCGGACGCGGAATAGACGCCGTTTGTGACCACGACAGTGTCGTTGCTTTGCGCGACAACGAGCGCGGCGGGAATTGATTTGAACGCGGTCGCCCAGGAGAGGCCGTCGTTCGCGTCGTCGCCTGTGGGCGAGACGAGATATGTCGCACTAATGGCCGGCGCGAGCGCTGCCAGACCGAGGAACAACAGTAAAACCGTGCGTCGCGCGGCCTTAAACGTAGCATTCATGACAATTCCCCTTTGATGCAATTCTGTAGCAGAAATAAAAACGGCATTAGGCACGGCGGTGAGACCGCTATTCATAGTATCACATCCTTTCCATAGGCCACCTTGAATCCCGCCACCCTGCTAGAGCCCATGGTGCACCAAAGTGATGTATACTCTACACGATGTGGCTGGACAATTCAAACCCGGCAGCAATG
>CAYPJN010000260.1:0-4550 GCA_964411055.1 uncultured Lentisphaerales bacterium
ACACGGACGTGGTCGGCGAGGTCTACGACTGGCTGCAGCGCCGGGTCGGCGAGGCGGTCGCGGCGGGGCTGCCGGCCGACACGCTGGCGATCGACCCGGGCATCGGCTTCGGCAAGACATCCGACCACAATCTGGCGCTGCTCGGCGCCCTGCGGCGCTTCGCGGAGATGGGGCCTCCCGTGCTGGTCGGCCTCTCGCGCAAGCGCTTCATCGGCGACATCACCGGCGCGCCGGTGGACGAGCGGCTGCCGGGCAGCCTGACCGCGCTTGTCTGGTGCATATGGCGCGGCGCGTCAGTGCTGCGCGTCCACGACGTCCGTGCGTCGGTCGCCGCCGTGCGGATGGCGACGGCGCTGGCCGGAGCCGCCACCTGATGCGCATCTACGTCGACTTCGACGATGTCCTGTGCGAGACAGCGCGCGAGCTGAGCCGGCTGGCGCGGGCTCTCTACGGCTGCCAGGTGCCCTACGAGTCGATCCGCGCCTTCAACCTCCGCGAGGCCTTCGGCCTGGACGAGGCACACTACATGAGCCTGATGCGCGCCGCGCACGCGACGGAATGTCTGCTGGCGCTGGAACCGACGCCCGGCGCCGTGGCGACGCTGGCGCGGTGGACGGCGGACGGTCACGGTGTCGAAATCGTAACGGGCCGGCCCTACGCGACGCACGACGCTTCGCAGCGCTGGCTGCGGCGCCACGGCCTGGAACAAATCACGCTGATCCATGTCGACAAGTACAACCGCGAGCTTGCGCCCGAGGCCGACGACTGGTCACGCGCACTGACGCGCGAGGAGTTCGCCACGCGCCGCTACGACCTGGCCGTGGAGGACGCGCCCGTGGCGTTGGAACAGCTGGCCGCTATGCCGCCCTGCAAGGTGGCGATCTTCGACCGCCCCTGGAACCGCGCGACGCCGCTGCTGACCGGGCATTTCACGCGTTGCCGCGACTGGGACGCGGTGCGCCGCCTGGCCGCCAGCCTGTAGGTATCTCGGAAAATCCATCGCATGTGCGGAACCTGGCGCATCATGATTTGCGACACACCGGAATCCGGGCGCGGCAACCACCGCGAGCAGACGCTGCCCGAGGAGATCGCCAACGCGGTCACGCACGGTCTCGGCCTCCTGCTGAGCGTCGGCTGCCTGACCGTCGGCGTGATCTTCGCCGCCTTGCGCCGCTCGCCGATGCGCGTGACCAGCGTCGCCATCTACGGCGCGACGCTCTGCCTGCTCTACCTCTCCTCGACGCTCTATCACAGCCTGCCGCCGGGACGCGCGAAGCGCATCTGGAACATCCTCGACCACTCCTCGATCTACCTGCTGATCGCGGGCACCTACACGCCGATCACGCTGGCGCTGGCCACGACGAAGCCGGGCTGGGGCTGGAGCCTTTTCGGCGTCATCTGGGGTCTGGCCCTGCTGGGCGTCGTCTTCCAGGCGCTCTTCATCCACCGTTTCCGGGCGGTCTCGACGCTGACCTACCTGGCCATGGGGTGGCTGGTGCTGATCGCCATCCGGCCGATGTGGCAGTTCCTCGGCCCGCAGGGTTTCCTGTGGATCGCGCTCGGAGGCGCCTGCTACTCGCTGGGAGTCGTCTTCTACGCCTGGAAGCGTCCCCGCTTCACGCATGCCGTCTGGCACCTATTCGTCCTGGCCGGCAGCCTGCTGCACTTCCTCGGCATCCTCTTCCACATCGTCCTGGGCGCCGGACGCTAGGTCCTGAAGCCCCAGCAGCCTGC
Source organism: uncultured Lentisphaerales bacterium (assembly GCA_964411055.1). Classification (GTDB taxonomy): domain Bacteria; phylum Verrucomicrobiota; class Kiritimatiellia; order RFP12; family JAAYLN01; genus JAAYLN01. The sequence continues at coordinate 1,735 of CAYPJN010000260.1, forward strand.
CGGCCTGCTCGCGCGGGATTTCCGCGACGGAACGCAGCCGGCGCTCCATGGCCCGCGTACGGGTGGCCGACTTGTCCAGCGAGTTGGCCACGGTCTGCGCCTGGCGCCGCACGTTTTCCAAATATTTGCCGAACACGCCGAACTCGGCCTTGACCGCGCCGAGCACCTGCCAGACCTCGCCGGCGCGTTGCTCGATGGCCAGCGTCTGGAAGCCGACACGCAGGCTGTTGAGGATCGCCGCCAGCGTGGTCGGCCCCGCCACCAGCACGCGGTGGCGCTGCTGCAGGGTGTCGTGCAGCCCCGGCAGGCGCAGCACCTCGGCGAAGAGCCCCTCGGTCGGCAGGAAGAGGATGGCGAAGTCGGTGCTGGCCGGCGGGCTGACGTACTTGTCCTGAATATCCTGCGCCATCTTGAGGATGGTGCTCCGCAACTCGGCCGCCGCGCTCTGCACGCCCCCGGCGTCCGCCGCCGCGGAGGCCTGCACCAGGCGCTCGTAGGACTCCTTCGGGAACTTGGCATCTATCGGCAGCCATACGGTGTCGCCGCCGGCGCGTCCGGGCAGCTTGACGGCATACTCGACCTGCTCGCGACCTTCGGCGATGCGCACGTTGGCGCCGTACTGGTCGGGCGTCAGGATGTCCGCGAGGATGGCGCCAAGCTGGTACTCGCCCCAGGTGCCGCGCTCCTTGACATTGACCAGCACGCGCTTGAGATCCCCCACTCCGGTTGCCAGCGCCTGCATCTCGCCGAGGCCGCGCTGCACGGCCTCGAGACGCTCACCCACGATTTTGAAGGATTCGCCGATGCGCTTCTCGAGGGCTGTCTGGAGCTTCTCGTCGACGATCTGGCGCATGGCCTCGAGGCGCTGCTCGTTGCTCGCCTGAATCGCGGCAAGCTTCTGCTCGTTGCCGGTCTGCATCGTCTTGAAGGACGCCTCGGTCTTCTCCACGAGCCGGTTGACGGCCTCGACGAGCCGGTCGCTGTTGGCGGCGGCGTTGCGGGCAAGGGTCTCGAGGCGCTCGCGCTGGTCGGCGCCGAGTTTGTGCAGGGTGCCGGAGAGCAGTTCGTTCGACGCCTGCTGTTGGCGCGCGAGGGCCTCGCGCAGGGTCTCGGACTGCAGCCGCGTCTCCTCGCGAAGCTGTCCCAGCATGCGGCTCAGGTCCGCCTCGTGATCCTGGAGCAGGCGTCCCAGTTCGAGGCGCAGGTCCTGGGCCTGATGGGCGGCCTCGTCGCGCCCCTGGCGCAGCTCCTCGCGCAGCGCGCGCTCGAGTCCGGCGGGATCGAGGCGCGCGACGCGCGCCAGCAGCAGCAGCATGCCCGCCAGCAGCAGGAGTCCGCCGGCGGCGATCACGGCCAGCATGATCAGCTCGATGGTCATGTCACTCTCCCGTGTTGCGTTTACCGACCCCGTTAAGCCGCAGCGCCAGCGGCGCGAATTTGCTGGCGGCGGCGCGCAGGTCGGCGACGATTCGGGCCTCGCCGGGGATGACTCCTTCGCGCATGAGCACGCGTCCGTCGCAGATCACGGTGCGCACCACGGCGGTGTCGGCGCTGTAGACCAGATTGGAGATCAGGTGGTATCCGGGCGTCATGGCGGGATGGTTCAGGTCCACGAGCAGGGCGTCGGCCAGCTTGCCGGGGGCGATGACGCCGGTGTCGATGCCGAAGGCCTCGGCCCCGGCGCGCGTGGCGCAGTCCAGAATCCTCCCGGCCTGGCCGGCCTCGGGGCTGCCGGCCTCGAGCTTGGCCGAGAGGGCGGCGCACTTCATCTCGTCGAACATCGAGAGGTTGTTGTTTGATGCGCAGCCGTCGGTGCCGATGGTCGTACGGCAGCCGGCCTGTTCGGCGACGGCCGCGAAGCGGAAGCGTCCCGAGGCGAGCTTGGCGTTGGAGACGGGCATGTGGGCTACGACCGCCTTGCGCTCTCGGATCAGGGCGATGTCGGCGTCGGTCAGGTGCACGGCGTGGGCCAGGATGGTACGCGGGCCGAGCAGTCCGCAGACGTCGATCCAGGCTATGGGGGTCATGCCGTGCTCGGCCTGGCAGGCCTCGCATTCGGCAGCGGTCTCGGCGGCGTGGATGTGGATACGCTGGCCGTTGGCGGCGGCGAGGCCGGCGATGCGGCGCAGCATGAGGCCGCTGACGGTGTAGATCGCGTGGGGCGCGTAGGTGATCTGGATGCGGTCGGAGAGCTGCGGCGCGAGCGCCTCCAGATCCTCCGACTGGCGTTGGCAGGCCGGGCGCACGACACCGGGCTGTTCCTCGATGAAGAGCCGGCCGACCGCCGCGCGCACGCCCATCTCGTCCGCCACGCGGGCGACCGTGGCCGGCTCCCAGTACATGTCGTTGAAGAAGACCGTGCCGCCGCGGATCATCTCGACGATGGCCAGGCGCGTGGCGCAGGCCACGTCGTCGGCTGTGAGGCGCGCCTCGGCGGGCCAGATGTGCTCCTGCAGCCAGGGGAAGAGCGCGATGTCGTCGGCGAAGCCGCGGAAGAGCGTCATGGCGGCGTGGCCATGGGCGTTGTAGAAGGGCGGGACGATGGCCCGGCCGCGGCCGTCGAGGATCTCGGCGTCGGGCGCCTCGATGCGCGGCGCGATGCGCGCGAAGCGGCGTTCCTCGATCAGGACATCGGTTTCGCGGCCGTCGAACAGGACCTGGCGGATCAGCAGCCGTTTCACGCCGTTCATGCTAGGCGCGCACCTGGCCGGTGCCCTGGATCACGTACTTGTAGGTGGTCAGCTCCTCGAGCCCCATGGGACCGCGGGCGTGGAGCTTGTCGGTGCTGATGCCCATCTCGGCGCCCATGCCGAACT
>CAYPJN010000261.1:0-4526 GCA_964411055.1 uncultured Lentisphaerales bacterium
CGCAGCCTCACCCGCGGCTATTCGCCCTGCTACGGCCACATCCCCGCGGACACCAATGCCTGGACCGTGCTGGCCATTGGCAACAATGGCGGCGGCAAGGCACCCTACCCCTACCTGCTGGCACGGCGCTATGGACGCGGACTGGTTGTGGTAGGCGGCGATGCGATACCCGTCGTTGTTCCCGAACTGCTCGACAACCTGCTGCTGTGGAACCGGCGCATGCAAGAGTCACTGGCCGACGGCGAGCTGAAACTGTGATTGAAGTTGATTCCGGAACGTGGAAAGTCCAACATACCCGCGTTCCGGGCACGACGCCCGTAGCGAAGCTTTTCGAGAACCAGGAGAGACACATGGCGAATCCCGTTTCAGTGATCATTGTCGGCGCCGGCGGGCGCGGCTGGGGCTATGCTACCTATGCCGAGCGTTGCCCGGAGCAAGTTAAGGTCGTGGGCGTCGCGGAACCGCGCAAGTTCCACCGCGAGCGCGTCGTCAAGACGCACCAGGTAGCCCGCGAGATGACCTTCCGCACCTGGCAGGAGCTCGCGCGTAAGCCGCGCCTGGCCGACGCAGTGCTGATCTGCACCCAGGACGCGATGCATGAGAAGCCGGCGATCGCCTTCGCCAAACTCGGCTACCACATCCTGCTCGAGAAGCCGATGGCCCCGACGGCCGGAGCCTGCCGCCGCATCGTCGCGGCCGCCCGCGAGTCCGGCGTGGTCTTCGCCGTCTGCCACGTCATGCGCTACACGAAGTACACCCAGATCCTCAAGAAGATGCTGGATGATGGCGCGGTCGGTGACATCGTCAACATCCAGCACTCCGAGCCCGTCGGCTTCTGGCACCAGGCCCACTCCTTCGTGCGCGGCAACTGGCGCAATGAGAAGGAGAGCTCCTGCATGCTCCTGGCCAAGAGCTGCCACGACATCGACTGGTTGAGCTACATCATCGGCCGCCCCTGCACGCGCGTCTCGTCCTTCGGCTCGCTGCGCCACTTCCGCCGCTCCGAGCAGCCCGCCGGCGCCGCCGACCGCTGCATGGAATGCCGCTTTGCCGACACCTGCATCTACTCGGCGAAAAGCTTCTACTTCGACCGGCTCGAGACCAAGCAGCTCGGCTGGCCGCTGGATGTCGCCGATCCGGAGATGACCGCGCCCACCCTCGAGCGCGCGCTGCGCGAGGGGCCGTACGGACGCTGCGTCTACGCCTGCGACAACGATGTCGTCGACCACCAGGTGGTCAACCTCGAATACGACGGCGGCGCCACCGCCAGCTTCACGATGTCGGCCTTCAACCCCGGCGGCGGACGCAAGACGCGCATCGGCGGCACCAAGGGCTACATCGAGACCAACGACAGCTCGCTGATCCGCCACTACGATTTCGCCACGAAGCAGTGGAAGGAGATCGACACCGACGCGGCCGATGCCAGCATCCTCGGCGGGCACGGCGGCGGCGATGGCGGCATCATGTACGCCTTCCTGCACGCCGTGGCCACGGGCGACCGCTCCTCCATCATCTCGGGCCCCGACGAGACCATTGAATCGCACACGACCGTATTCGCGGCGGAGAAGGCGCGCCGCCTGAGCCGCGTGATCGAGATGAACAAGTTCAACGCCTGAGAAACCTACGGGAATGACAACCTACGCGCTCTCCGTCTCATCGCTGGGCGGCCGCCTGACGGACGAACTCGCCGGGGCGCTGCGGCGGCAGCGCCCCGCGCACGGCGGCGTCTGGGATCTCGAGGCCTTGCCGGCCGACTGGCAGCCGGGGGGCGAGGATCCTGACCGGCTGGGCGACTACCTCCGGCTCGTCGGCGAAGGTGCCTTCCGCGTCGGCAGCATCCATCTTCCGTTCGGGGGCCTCTGGGACTTTTCGGTCACCGACGAAACCGCGCGCCGGGCAGCCGTCGCGCGTCAACTCGACGTGATCGGACAGTGCGCCCCGCTGGGCGCAACGCAACTCACGATCCATGCCAGCGCCGAACCCATCGCGGACGGCGAGCGCCGGGTACGGCTCGACCAGGCCCTCCGCTCCCTGGAGCAACTGCTGCCGGAAGCGCGCCGCCACGGGTTGCGCCTGGCGGTCGAATGGCTGCCGCGGAGCTGCATCGGACACAACGAGGATGAGATCCTGGCGCTGGTGACCCCCTTCCCCGCCAAGGATGTCGGCATCCTGTTGGACGTCAACCATGTCATGACGCGCCATGCCGAGCTGCCCGCCATCATCGGCGCGCTGGCGCCGCGCCTCGTGGCGTTCCACCTCTCGGACTACAACGGCATCGACGAGTGCCACTGGGTGCCAGGCGAGGATCAGGGCGTGATCGTCTGGCCTGAGGTCATGCGCGCCATCCGCGCCCTTGGCCACGATGTCCGGCTCATTGTGGAGACGCGGCGGACGCTGGTGAATGACGACCCGGCCGGCATGCTTAAGCGCCTCGACGCGAGCCTCGACTTCCTGCGCGGACTCGAAGCGCAGGCGGGATGAGGCGGACGTTGGGAGCGTGCGCTTGCCGACAAGCGCTCGGATGTGATAAGTCTCGTGCAGAGACGGATCCCATGTCGACATCCGACCATCCGCATGCCTCCCCTCCCCTGCTGGAGATCGAGAATCTCACGGTCGCCTTCCCCGGCGCTGACGGGCCGGTTCCGGTCGTCCGCTCACTATCGCTGACGCTGGCAGCGGGCGAACGCGCGGCGCTGGTGGGCGAGAGCGGCTGCGGCAAGAGCATGACCTGCCTGTCCATCGGACGCCTGCCACCCACCGACCACGCCCGTCTTGACGGACGCATCCGCTTCGGGGGCGCCTCGCTGCTCGACAACCCGGACGCCATGGCCCGGCTGCGCGGCCGCCGCTTCGCCTACGTATTCCAGGATCCCGCGGCCAGCCTCAACCCGGTCATGCGCATAGGTGACCAGATCGCCGAAGCGCTCCCCGCCTCCGGCCCCGCCGCCCGTGGCGACTGGCGACGGCAAGTTGTCGACCTGCTCGCGCGCGTCCGCCTGCCCGATCCCGCATCCATGCTGCGCGCCTATCCCTGCGAGCTCAGCGGCGGCATGCAGCAGCGCGCCATGCTGGCCATGGCCCTGGCCTGCGGACCGCAGTTGCTGATCGCCGACGAGCCCACCACGGCCCTTGATGTGACCACGCAGGCCGAGGTGCTGGATCTGATCGACACCCTCGTGCGGAGCCAGGGGATGTCGCTGCTGCTCGTCACCCACAACCTGGGACTCGTCGCGGGCCGCTGCGACACGCTGCATGTGCTCTACGCCGGCCAGGTTGTCGAGTCCGGGCCGGCAGCCGAAGTGCTCCGTCACCCGGCGCATCCCTACACGCAGGGACTGCTGCGGGCGGTGCCGCGGCTCTCCGACGCCGGCGCGAGCGAGCTGCATGACATTCCCGGCACGGTGCCCTCCCCCGCCCGCCTCCCGCCGGGCTGCACCTTCGCCCCCCGCTGCCCGTACCGCGACACGACCTGCGCCGAAGCGCCGGAGATGCGTCCCGCGGGCGCGCGGCGGCTGTGCCGCTGCCACCACCCGCGGCCGCCGGCCGGCGCGCCGGCAACGGCGGCTCAGGGAGTCACACCATGATTCCGCTGGTCGCCGAGCATGTCACGGTCACCTTCACGCGCCGCAGCCGGGGCGCCTTCAAGGCGCTCGACGACGTCTCGCTCTCGCTGCCGCCCGGCGCCGCGGTGGGCCTCATCGGCGAGAGCGGCAGCGGCAAGAGCACGCTTGCGCGGGTGCTGCTGGGGCTGATCCAGCCCGACGCGGGCACGGTGCGGCTCGGGAACCGGACGCTCTTCACCCCGTCGTGCCCGCGGCCGGCCGGCCAGGTGCAGATGATCTTCCAGGACGCCGCCGGGGCGCTCAATCCCCGCCAGACGGCCTTCGCCGCGCTCGCCGAGGTGCTGACCGTCATCCGCGGCCACCGCGGCGGACGCGCGGCGCTGGCCGACCGCGTGGCCGCGCTGCTGGACCAGGTCGGACTGAGCGCCGACCTCGCCGCGCGCTATCCGCGCGAACTCAGCGGCGGGCAGTGCCAGCGCGTCTGCATCGCGCGGGCGCTGGCGGTGGAGCCGGCGATCCTGATCGCCGATGAACCGGTCTCGGCGCTCGACGTCTCGGTGCAGGCGCGCATCCTGCGGCTCCTGCGGGATCTGCGCGAGCGGCGGGGGCTCTCGCTGCTGCTGGTGGCCCACGATCTGGCGGTGGTCGGGGCCGTCTGCGACCAGGCCGTGGTGCTGCAGGAGGGGCGCGTGGTCGAGGCGGGGACTCCGGCCGACCTCTTCAGCCGGCCGCAACATCCCTACACGCGTCGCCTGCTCGACGCGGTGCCGGATCTCGACCGTCTGGAACCGGTGCGGTGCAACTGAGTTGCATCGCACCGTGGGTTCAGGAGCCCGGAGGGAGATAGTTCCGCCAGCACATGCTGGTGTGCGGTTACGCGCTTCCTGCTCCACGTCCTACCCTCCGGTTTCCAGAAGGTCCGCGCCTACGGCTGGCTCGCGCCGCGCAACAAACAAACCGTGC
>CAYPJN010000262.1:0-4504 GCA_964411055.1 uncultured Lentisphaerales bacterium
CCGGGCGCCGGGCCGCGCCGTCAAAAGGAACACGATGATACGACCGGGAAACCATAAACCAGGAACGGCGCGACGGCAGACCGCCGCGGCCGCCGGGCGCGCGGGCTTCACGCTCGTCGAGATGCTCGTCGTCATCCTGATTGTCGCGATCCTGATCTCCGCCATCTTCGGCGGGCTGAACGCTGCGCGGCAGACGGCGTGGCGCACCCGCGCGCGCGACACCGCCCGCCAGATCGTGCAGGCCTGGAACCTGTACCTGAACGACTACCGCGAGTTCCCGGCTGCCAAGAAGTTCTCGGACGCCCTGGTGGAGGGCGGGTATTCGGCGTCGGCGGGCAACCTCGAGCTGCTGAATGCCGACGGCAAGATCTACCTCGAGCTGGCCAAGGAGGACCGCGAACACGGCCTGAAGGACAAATGGGGCCAGCCCATGGGCTTCAACCTCGATTTCGACTACGACGGCAAGATCGCCAATCCGGCCCCGGAGGCCTTCGAGACCGGCAAGGCGGTCAAGGAAATGGAACAGGTCCAGGCCACGGCCATCGCCTGGTCGAAGGGACCGAACCCCGCAATCAAGAAGAAGTGGGTGGTGCAATGGTAGCGCGCGGCAAGCGGATTCCACGGCGCGGGGCCGGAGCGGAAGCCTCCGGCCCGGGGCTCCCGGCGGGCGGCCGGCGCCCGCGGCGCGGCGGCGCGGGCTTCACCCTGATCGAACTGCTGCTGGTGATGGTCGTGATCGCCATCCTTGGCACGATCATCATGGGTGGCGCCGCCTACATCAACCGGCTCTCCCGCGTTAAGCGCGCGGAGGTCACCTGCCGCGTGCTCGAGGCCGCATTGGCGCGCTACCGCTCGGACTACGACAAGTGGCCGCCGGGAATGCCTGCGCCCAACAACTATGTCGTCAGGGTCAGCGGCAAGGACAACCAGGACATCTTCTGGGCGTTGCGCGACACGAACAAGGCGGCCAACGGCCGCAAGATCCGGTACCTGGACGAGACCACGCTCTTCACGGTCGACAGCGACGGCCGGCCGGTGCGGCTCGACAAGATGCCAGGATCGCAGCCGCTGATCTTCGTGACGCGCGAGGGTGCCAAGGTGCGCTACTTCACTGTGGAGATCAACGTCGACACTGACACCGTCACGGTCAGCGCGCCGGGACTGAACGACTGATGAAGCGTGAGGCGTGAGGCGTGAAACGTGAGGCGTGAAACGTGAAACGTGAAACGTGAGGAAACTTGAAGCTGGAAACGGAAAACGGAAAACAGAAAACGGGGGCTTGGATGCCGTCCGCATGGCGCAGCCTTAGCTCCGCCTTCACCCTGGTGGAGCTGCTGGTCGTGATGTCGATCATGCTGGTTGTCTCCACGATCCTCGTCGCCGGCTACTTCGGCATGACGCGCGCCGCCTCCTACACGGCCGCGGAGACCGACGTCTTCAACCACCTGCAGCTCGCCCGGCAGCGCGCCAGCCTCGACGGCACGCGCGTCTTCTTCCTGCTGATCGACAGCAACAGCTACGTGCTGGTCCACGGCACCGGGCAGCTCACCAGCGACATGGACAAGAACATCAACGCTAATGGAAAACACGTCTTCTACGACGCCTACGCCGACATGCACGAGATCACCAACAAGGCCAGCCGCGTGCGCGCCTGGAACATGGGCAAGAACATCTACGGCGACAATGTAAACATCGGCATGGCTTCGGACGGGCCGCTCCCCGCCTTTCCGGGCAATGCCGCGGGAGAACAGTATTTCCGGGAAACCTTCTGGTTCGAAGTCGATCTGCCGGTCGCCGCCCAGTGGAGCCAGTGGAAGAAGGGCGACCGCTACGGCTTCGAGCTCTATCCGCGCCAGGTGCTGCCCAAGGGCTTCTTCTTCGGGCTGCAAAGCATCGACACCTTTCCCGTCAACGAGTCGATCGTCTTCGCCGCCGACGGCACCAGCAGCCGCGTGAGCGGCAAGAACCCTCCCGTCGAGACCCGGACGGGCGTCACCAAGCTATACATCTTCGAGAAGATCGCCAAGGAGGCCAAGCGCGCCATCCTTATCAACATCAAGAACCCGGACGGCGCGATCACCGTCGAGCCGGTCATCTGAGCGGCGGAGACGGCGGAAGACCGGCAGGAACCCAATGAAGGCACACGCGGACATGGCGGGAACGGCGGGGCGCGGCGGCTTCAGCCTGATCGAGATCAACCTCGTGCTGCTGATCGTGGGCGTCGCGCTGGTGGCGCTGCTGGGCCTCTTCCCCGTCGGGCTGCGCCAGGCGGGGCTGGCCACCGCCGACACTGTCCAGGCGGTCTTCGCCGACCAGGTGCTCAGCACGCTCCAGGCCCAGGCCTCGACGATCACCAACTGGACCGAGTGGGCAACCTTCGAGGCGTCGGTGCTGAAGGACGCCAAGGTCGCCGGCCACGCCCTAAAGGCCAACCAGGAGGTGCGGATCGACGACTATCTCGTCGCCGACCAGACGGTGCGCTACCGCCTGACCTTCCAGCCGGTCACGGCGCCGCTCGATTTCGGCGGGCGCCTGATGCGCGCCGCCGTACAGGTCAGCGAGCGCGCCGAGGGCGATCTCTCGCGTCAGACCGTCTACTGCACCGACTTCGTTTTCCAAGGCCCGCCGCCCCTGTAAATGCGCCATGAACAGAACATTCACAATGCATAAGAGGGTTGATGGTTGGTGGTCGATGGTTCATGGAGCCGATCAACCATGGACCATGGACCATGGACGGTACAGAAGAAATTCGCGCCATGCGGGCTTCACGCTGATCGAGATCCTCGTCGCGACGACCATCCTGATGCTGATCGTCGTGATGATGTCGATGGTCTTCCAGCAGAGCAGCGGCGCCTTCCAGAGCGGCACCAATCGCGTCAACGCCCAGAAGGTGCTGCGCAACATCCTGGGCGTGATCGCGCGCGACATGACGCTGGCCGTCGACAGCCGCTACTATCCGGGACTCGACAACCAGTTCGAGGGAAACCGCGTGGCCTTCGTCGCCCTCACCGGCAACCCCGACGCGGCGGGACAACGGTCGCCGCAGTGGATTGAATTCAGCTATTCGGGGGGCAAGGTGACCCGCCGCTGCACCGGCCTGAAGTGGGATGTTTCCGGCAAGAAGTGGACGCAGGACGCCTCGGCCGTCGCGCAGGATAGCGTCCTGAATCCCGACTACGACCTGCTCGATTTCAGTTTCGAGATTAAGAATCACCCCCATGACCCCTCCGGCGCCGCGCTGCCGCTGCGGGTCGATGTCTACGGCGAGCTGGATTCCGAGGGCCAGTTCTCCTTTGTCCGCGGACGCTCCGCGGGCAAGGACCGCGAGTGGGGCACGGACGACGACATCATCGCCGGCGGACTGTAGCAGGTGCGGAATGATGATTAACGCAGAGACGCAGAGGCGCAGAGGAGAAGCGGATGGCGGGGATTCATCCCTGCGCCTCTGCGCCTCTGCGTTAAACCCATTCACCACTCACCACGCACCACGCACCACGCACCACGCCCGCGCCGCCTTCACGCTGGTGGAGCTGCTCTCGGTCATGGTCGTCATCGGCCTGCTGGTCAGCGCTCTCGGCATGGCGGTCTCCAAGGCGCGCGAGCTGGCGCGGCGCACGCGCGCCGAGACCGAGCTGCGCGAGATGGTCGCCGCGTGGCAGCAGTACTACCAGCTCTACAAGGAGTATCCCAGCGTGGTTGACGGGAAGAACGACCTGCCCGCCAGCCGCGATGTCCTGGGGCCGCTTATCGATCCCGAGAGCACTGACAACCCGCGCGGCCTGGTGCTGCTGAACCCGAAGCTGCCCTTCAACGCCAAGGACGAATACACCGATCCCTGGGGCACGCCCTACCAGCTCTCGTTCGCCCAGGCGGAGGTCGAGGCGACCACCGCCATGCGGACGAGCATCGTCTTTCCCGGACGCCAGCGGCGCTTTCCCTGACGGAGGATGAACATGCAGACGCATACAGACCACGCTGATGTCTTGATAGAATCCTCGTCCTCGTCCCCGTCCTCGTCCCCGTCCCCGTCCTCGTCCCTCGGGCGATGGGATGGATTAGGATTAAGATTAGGATTAGGATTACGAGGACGAGGACGAAAAGCGACCGGCGGCGAACGCCGCGCGGGCGTTGCGCTGCTGATCGTGCTGGGTCTCATCGCGCTGCTGATGATCTCCGCCGTGGCCTTCACGATCCTGATGCGCATCGAGCGCGCCAGCGCCTCCAACCTGCGCCACACGTCCGCGGCGCGGCAGATGGCCAAGGGCGCGCTGGCCTACGCCATCGCGGCGCTCAACGAGAACATCGGCACCAACCGCTTCCCCGACTGGCCCGACCGCCAATACGCGCCCCGCGAACACGCCGCCAATCCGGGCGCCCGCCCGAAGCTCCATATGCCCGAGGACATCTTCTTCTCCGTGGACGAGGACAAGATCACCGCCGCCGATGTGACCACGGCGCGCGTGCTCTCGGCCGAGACGGCCCGCTACCTCCCCGGCGCCCTGCG
>CAYPJN010000263.1:0-4481 GCA_964411055.1 uncultured Lentisphaerales bacterium
CCTGATCCTGCCCGGCGACCTCCGCGCCACATGGCGGTTGGAGTAGTTGAGCGTTGATGCGTTCAGCTTTAAGCGTTAAGCGTTATTCACTTTCCGCTTGCGCCGGACACGGATGGGCTCTACGATCCGCGCCGTCCATACATCAACTGCGGAGAATCGTCATGACAGGCAAGATTAACCGGATCCTATTCCAGGGCGACTCGATCACCGATGCCGGGCGCTCGCGCGATGTCAACCTGCCGCCCAATGCCGGACTTGGCGGCGGCTTTCCCGGCATGATCGCCGCGATGCTGCTGAGCCGGTATCCGGCGCGCGGCTACCAGATAATCAACCGCGGCATCAGCGGCAACCGCGTGGTCGACCTCTATGCGCGCTGGAAGGCCGACGCCCTCAACCTGTCTCCCGACCTGATCAGCATACTCATTGGCGTCAACGACACGTGGCACGAGTTCGGCGGCAAAAACGGCGTCGAGGTCGACCGCTACCGCACGATCTACCGGATGCTGCTGGAGTGGACGCGCAAGGCGCTGCCCGCCACGCGGCTGGTCATCTGCGAGCCATTCGTCCTGCCTGTCGGGGCCGTTGGCCGCGAATGGCTTCCCGAGATCGCGGAGCGGCGCGCGGTCTGCGCCGAACTCGCCAAGGCGTTCGACGCGCCGCTGGTCACATTCCAGGAGATGTTCGACGCGGCCGTGAAGGAGGCGCCCGAAGCCTACTGGCTTGGCGATGGCGTGCATCCGACCCTGGCTGGCCACATGCGCATGGCGGAGCGCTGGCTGCAGTCGGCGAAGGGACTTCTGGGAACACCCTGATCCCCCGCCCGTGCGCCCCGGCTCACGTGGTGCTGCCGCGGAAGTCAAGATGCGGGGGCAGGGGATAGGCCTGGCGCGCCCGCGCGCGCAGGGCGTCGTCGACCGGCGCGCCGGTCGCGGCGGAGAGTCGGCGCGCCGCGAGTTCGAACCAGGTGTCCGAGAGGAGTGTCTCGCCCTCGCGGAGGTCGCTGACCTCGAGGGGGCCGCGCAGGATGGACTCGGCCTCTACCAGGCGTCCAAGGGCGAGAGCGGCCTGCACCACCAGCAGCCGGATGCGGCCGTGCTGCCGCACGGCTGGCGCGAGGCGCGCCACCCGTTCCAGCCACCCTTCGGCCCGGCCGGCCTCCAGCATGGTGGCGCCCCACTCGACGCCGAGCGGCAGCAGGCCGGGCAGGAGCCCGCACGCCTCGTCCATGAGCGCGATGGCCTCGTCGAACCGTTTGTCCTGGCGGGCGATGATCGCGAGGTTGCGGAGCGCCCAGGCCGTGCGGGCGTGGGCCAGCGAGCGGTTCCAGGCCGCGGCGGCGCCCGCGCGGTCGCCGTCGGCATACCGCATGACGCCAGCGTGGAGCCAGCCCAGCCAGTTGTCTGCGCCGCCCGCGGCAATCGCGGACTCCAGCAGCGCCCGCCACTCCTGCTGCACCATCCAGGCGCCGGGCGATTTATCGGGCGGTGGCGCGGGGAAGGTTCCCTGGTCCAGCAACTGCAGCCACGGGGACTGGTCGGGACCCAACGGGTCGCCGGCGAAGGCGTCCGCGAGCATGCCCGAAACCGCCTCGGATTTCCGCCGCCGCCGCACCTCGAGCCCGCCCCACCCGGAACCGGACTGCAGACGAGCCTCGCCGGGCAGTCCGGCCAGGGCATCGCCCGTGGCCGCGTGACGGGCCATGGCCGTGACGGGCAGCGCCACGTTGAGCTGCCGGTCCACCCGTTTCCAGGCCGCCGTCCACTCCACGCCATGCACCTCCGCCGGAGGCACCGCCAGCATGCCGTAGGCTTCGGTCCAGCTCCAGACGGCCTGCGGCGGCATCGGCACGCATTCGACTTGTGTCCGCGCGAGTCCCGCCTGGATCTCGGCATATGCCTGGCCAGGCCCCGCGAGGAACGTTTGCCAGCGGCGTCCGCCCGGCGCCATGCCCCAGACGAAGAGCTTGCGGCCCCGCAGGCGCCGCGTCGAGGTCTGCACCAGCCCGCGGCCTTCGGCGTCCAGGGAGGCGATCCAGGGACGCTGTCCCTCCGCGAGGTCGAAGAAGAAGTCGGCGGCGCGGTCGATCCGCGCCGGGTAGCTTATGTCCATGCCGTTCCATTGCGGCAGAGGGATACGCTCCATGGCGCTGGTGTAGTCGAAACGGAAGGCGTGACCGGCCGGCGCGATCACGCGGCTGCCGGGCGCCTCGGGCACCGCGATGTTCGACCACCAGTACATCGGCACCTCGCGGTCGTTCGGATTGCGGATCGCGACGCGCACGAAGAGAAATGGCGACTGGTCGGGGAGCCAGATATCCATCTGGAACGGCGTCTGGCGGATGCGTTCCCATTCGCGCAGGCGCAGCACCGGCAGGCCGCCGGGGGCAGTCAGGCGCTCGGCATGCAGTGGCGCGCAGGTGAAGGGCGAGTGGCCGATCACGCCTATGTTCCACTCGACGCCGCCGCTGAACCAGGCATTGCGGATGGCCAGGTTGGCGGGCTGGAAAACGGGGTTGGCGGCCAGCAGTTCGCGGCCGCTCGGGAGGTGTACGAGGGAGGCCATGCGTCCGCCGTACTCCAGCAGGAAAGTGGCGCGAAGGAACTCGTTCTGCAGCACCGCCACGCGCAGGTCCCGTGGCTTGCGTTCGCGGTTGTAGCCGTCCTGCAGCCGGTATGGCAGGCAGCCCGGGTGGCGTCCGTAACCCACCTGGCGGCGGATCTCGTCGGGCACACCGCTGCCGAAACGGATTTGCGCATGGGCGTCGCCGGGCGGCGCCAGCGGCACCAGCGGATTCTCCTCGCCCAGATCCGCCGCCGGCAGGGTCAGTGTCGTCAGTTTTAGAGCGGTCATGAACCAGCGTCCTGCGCGCCTCAGTTGCGCGCGCGTTCGAAGTCGAGCAACTGGCATGCATGCGGCGTCAGTCGGGCCGTGACGCGGTTGTCCGCGATCCGCACGACGGCGTCGGTCCAGAAATCGCGCGCCCGCACGGCGTGGATGCCATGCGGCGCCAGGTCGAGCGTCAGCTCCTCCGGCGCGTCGCCCCAGTTGATCAGCAGGCTGCGGAAGCCCGCGGGGGTCGGCTGCAACCAGCGCGAGGGGCGCTCGGACTCGAAGAGGTCGAGCGGCAGCGGCGCGCCGCCGCGCGGCGCGGCCACGGTGCGTCGCAACAGGTCGATCCCGCGCGCGTTGAGCGTCGCGAGCTTGTCGGAGAGGTTGACGGCGCCGCCGTTGATCGTTACCAGGCTCAGCAGTACCTGCGCCTCGTGGTAGCGGATGGTGTCGAAACCCTCGCTCCACCGGCGTCCCGACTCGTGCGCGTTGCGCGTTTCGTCGGCCGAGACGACGACGTAGAGGCAGCGCAGGCGGCCGCGGTCGGGATCCTTCGATGTGTCGGGGCCGCGGCAGACGGCGAAGTCGGGATCGGTGATCCAGACGCGGTTCGAGGCCCAGAAGCGGGCCGCCAGCGAGACGGCGTTGGTGCACGTCTCGTGCCACGTGGCGTGGATGTCGGAACCGGCGCGGACGATCTGCACGAGGTCGTTGCCGCCGTCGTAGACGTAGCCGCAGCCCATCAGCGTGGCGCGCCCCTTGACGGCCGCGTGGATCGGGGCGATGATCTCGCGCATCATCCGGCCGCGGGGCACGTTGCGGTGGAAACGGCGCGCCTTGAGGGTTTGCGCCAGGAAGTCGAGTTTGAAGTAGCGGTAGCCCATATCGGCGTAGCGGCTGAAGAGGTCGTGGAACCAGCGTTTCGAGTCGTCGCGCGTGGGATCGATGATGAAGCCGTAGCGGCGCATGCACTCGAAGCAGAGGCAGGGGTCGCCGCCCTCGCTCCGCGCCAGCATCTCGGTATGCCACTGGGCGATGCGGCTGTGGGGCTCGGCCGCGGTCGGGCAGATCCAGAGGCCGGGTTCGAAGCGCAGCTTGCGCAATCGCCGCGCCAGGTCGGCCATGCCCCGCGGGAAGAGCGCGTTGGCCTCCCATTCGCCGTAGCAGTACTGCCAGCCGTCGTCGATGATGATGCGCTTCACATGGCGGCGCAGCACGGGGTCGGCGGCGATGAACTCGGCGTTGGCCAGCACCTCGTCCTCGGTGATCGTCCAGCGGTAGTAGTCCCAGCTGTTCCAGCCCACGGGCTGCGGCTCGGCGGGCGGCGGCACGCGGACCTGGGCATCGCCCCAGGCGGTCAGGGCGCCGAAGCCGTCGGCCACCGTGGCCAGGGTCAGCGGCTCGGCCGTCAGCCGCCGGGCCGACGGGAACTCGAAGCGTGTCACGGCCTGCAGACCGGAGACCGTCCGCCCGTCGACCACGCCCCGGACGCAGGAGACATGCTTCTGTTGCAGGCGGTGGGAGAGGTGAAGCTTGGCCGCGGCGAAGGAGACCACGCACTGGAAGTGGCTGCTGAAGGCCTTCTCCTCCTGCGTGCGCGGCAGCGGCCAGAGACGGCAGCCGCCCATCGAGCGGCCATGGCTGAGGAGGTG
>CAYPJN010000264.1:0-4464 GCA_964411055.1 uncultured Lentisphaerales bacterium
GACCACGATCTGCAGGAGCCCGCTCACGCCGAGCACATCGGTCAGCCGCTCGATGAGCGTTTCGATCGTATAGCCGCCGCGCCGCACGCCGTGGATGCCGTGCTGTCCCAGATCCTTGCGCACCAGCGAGCCCGACACACCCAGCGCGTCGGCCAGGTTGTCCGAGAAGACACGCACAAAACCGAGCGCCTTGAGACGCAGCAGTACCGACCGGTAGCGCGACAGACGCTCGATGAGATCCTTCGACATTGCCGGTTGCATGCGTTATAGTATAACACACATTGTCGCGTATTGTCACGTATATTCCGAAAACATGACACGGATTTATGGATAACGTTCCGGCGTCCTGCTTGACGGCTGTTTCAATGGCATGAATTAACGTGACTTTGCGCTTGGCAATGCCATCCGATTTTGGCAAACTACACGGATTCATTTCAGGAAAGGCTCTGCCGCCAGTCGCGGAAGGGCACAGCGTGGGAGAAGAGCGTGAGCACCAATGCAGCCCCAGTGAAAGATGCCGACGGCAAGGCCACCTTGACGCCGGAACTGAAGAAGTTCATTGCCGCCTGGAAGCCGCGGCCCGGCAACCTCGTCATGGTTCTCCACCGCGTCCAGGAGACCTACGGCTATGTTCCCCGCCAGATTGCCTTCGAAGTGGCCGATCTGCTGGAGATTCCCCTGGCCAAGATTTACGGCGTAGTCACCTTCTACAACTTTTTCAAGCTGAAGAAGCCGGGACGCAACATTATCCAGGTCTGCCTGGGCACAGCCTGCTACCTGCGCGGCGGCGACGACCTGCTGCAGGAGATCGAGGAGACGCTGGGCATCGGGGTCAACACGACCTCGGCGGACGGCGAATTCTCGATCGAGGCGGTGCGCTGCCTCGGCTGCTGCGGGCTGGCGCCGGTGATGGTCATCAACGGGGACATCTACGGCAAGGTGGAACTCTCCGCGCTCCCCGGCATCCTCAACAAGTACCGCAAGGCCTCCTGAGGCGGGCGCCGTGCATGCGACGCTCTGCGACTATCTCGCGGACATCGTGCAGAACGCGATCGAGGCCGGGGCGTCCGTGATCGGCATGGACGTGGCCGAGGACGACGGACAGGTGATGGTCAAGGTAACGGACAACGGCAAGGGCATGGATGCGGACGCGCAGGCGCGCCTCTGGGATCCCTTCTACAGCGAGGCGGGCAAGCACGCCTTCCGGCGCGTGGGTCTCGGCCTGCCGCTGCTGCGGCAGGCGGTCGAAGCCACGGGGGGCAAGCTCGCGCTCGACTCCGTCCCCGGCGCCGGCACGACCGTCCGTTTCACCCTGCCCGCGCGTCATCTCGACACGCCGCCGATCGGCGACCTCCCCGGCACCCTGCTGGGACTGATGACGCACGACGGAGACTACGACCTGCGCCTGCGGCGCAAGCGCGGCGGACGGGACTACGCGGTCAGCCGTGCCGAACTGACGGAGGCGCTGGGCGACCTCCGCCGGGCGGAAAACCTGGTTCTGGCGCGCGACTTCCTGCGCGGACAGGAAGCGGATTTGACGAATACGGACAACGGTGAGCCGCGGGAATCCCGCGGCTCCGGCGAGGAACAACGATGAGCAAACTGACACTCGACGATCTCCGCAAGCTGCGCGCGGCGCAGCAGCAGACCATGGCGCTACGCGAGAGCGAAGGCAAGGACGTGCAGATCGTCATCGGCATGGGCACGTGCGGCATTGCCGCCGGCGCCAAGGAGACCTTCGGCGCGATCATCGACGTCATCGCGGCCAAGGGACTCGCGAACGTCATGGTGCGGCAGACCGGCTGCATGGGGCTCTGCCACTCCGAACCCACGGTCGAGGTGATTGCCCCCGGCATGCCCGCCATCATCTACGGCAGGGTCGACGCGGCCGTCGGCCGGCAGATCGTCGAGCGCCACGTGCTGAACCACCAGCTGCTCGACGGGCACATCTGCGACCGTCCCGCGATCGACATCATCCGCAAGTAAGGAAGTGCATCATGGCTTATAAGTATTACGTGCTCATCTGCGGCGGCACCGCCTGCGACTCGAACGACGGTCTCCGTCTGACCGAGGCGCTGAAGAAGGAAATCGAGCTTGCAGGACTGGCCGGCGAGGCGCAGATCGTGCGCACGGGCTGCCTGGGTTTCTGCGAGAAGGGCCCGATCGTCAAGATCCTGCCCGAGGGCTCCTTCTACGTCTGTGTCAAGCCCGAGGACGCCCGCGAGATCGTGCAGGAGCACCTGGTCAAGGGGCGCGCGGTCGCGCGCCTGCTCTACGACCGGCGCCAGAGCCAATCCCGCGTGGCCATCGAGGGCATCGACTTCTACCAGAAGCAGTTCCGCATCGTCCTGCGCAACTGCGGCGTGATCGATCCCGACAAGATCGACGAGTACATAGCGCGCGACGGCTACAAGGCACTCGAGAAAGTGCTTTTCGAGATGACGCCCGATCAGGTCATCGCCGAACTGGACAAGTCGGGCCTGCGGGGCCGCGGCGGCGCGGGCTTCCCCACCAGCAAGAAGTGGATGTTCTCCAAGAACGTCGTGGCCGACCAGAAATACATCGTCTGCAACGCCGACGAGGGCGATCCCGGCGCCTACATGGACCGCTCGACGCTCGAGGGCGATCCGCACTCGATCCTCGAGGCCATGACCATCGCCGGCCGCACAACCGGCGCCTCGATGGGCTACATCTACATCCGCGCCGAATATCCCCTCGCCATCAAGCGCCTCGAGACGGCCATCGCCCAGGCGCGCGCCTACGGCCTGCTCGGCCAGAACATCCTCGGCAGCGGCTTCAACTTCGACATCGAGATGCGTTTCGGCGCCGGGGCCTTCGTCTGCGGCGAGGAGACGGCCCTGCTGGCCTCCATCGAGGGCCACCGCGGCACACCGCGCCCGCGTCCCCCCTTCCCCGCCGTCAAGGGGCTCTGGGGCAAGCCCACGGTGATCAACAACGTCGAGACGCTCGCCAACATCCCGGTCATCATCCTCAAGGGCGGCGACTGGTTCGGCAAGATCGGCACCGCCACATCCAAGGGCACGAAGGTCTTCGCCCTCACCGGCAAGGTCAAGCACTCGGGGCTGATCGAGGTTCCGATGGGCACGACCCTCCGTGAAATCATTTTCGACATCGGCGGCGGCATACGCAACGACCGGAAGTTCAAGGCGGCGCAGACCGGCGGTCCCTCGGGCGGCGTGATTCCGCCCCAGTTCCTCGACACGCCGATCGACTACGAGAACCTCGCCAAGATCGGATCGATCATGGGCTCCGGCGGCCTGATCGTCATGGACGAGACCGACTGCATCGTCGACGTGGCCAAGTTCTACCTCCAGTTCACGGTCGACGAGTCGTGCGGCAAGTGCGCGCCCTGCCGCATCGGCGGGCGCACGCTCTTCAACTACCTCGACAAGATCACCAAGGGCAAGGGCGAGACCGCGGATATCGACGTCATGATCGAGACCGCCGCGGCAATGCAGCGCGCCTCGCTCTGCGGCCTCGGACAGACAGCACCGAACCCGGTTGTCTCGACGCTGCGCTACTTCCGCGACGAGTATAACGAGCACATCGCGGACCGGCGCTGCCGCGCCGGCAAGTGCAAGAGCCTGCTGCGCTATACCATCGACCCCGAGAAGTGCGTCGGCTGCACCGCCTGCGCCCGCGTCTGTCCCGCGGCAGCCATCAGCGGCGCCCGCAAGCAGAAGCACAGCATCGACCCCGAGAAGTGCATAAAGTGCGGCCAGTGCCACGAGGTCTGCAAGTTCGGCGCCGTCCAGCGGTCGTAAACCGCGGCACAATCACGTCTGGAGAAGAACATGGATAACCTGATCAGTCTCGAAATCAACGGCATCCCGGTCCAGATCCCGGCTGGCACCTCGATCCTGAACGCGGCCCGCAAGGTGCAGGTCAAGATCCCGACCCTCTGCTACCACCCGGACCTCTCGCCCTGGGCCGCCTGCGGCATCTGCATCGTGCGCGTCGTCGGCTCGCCGAAGCTGCTGCGCGCCTGCTGCACCGAGGTCGCGCCGGGAATGAAGATCGTCACCCACGACCCGGAGATCGTCCAGATCCGACGCAGCGTGCTCGAACTCATCCTCAGCACCCACCCGAACGACTGCCTGCAGTGCCCGCGCAACGGCAACTGCGAACTCCAGTCGATCGCCGCCGACTTCGGCATCCGCGACAACCCCTACCCCAACCGCTACGAGCCGCTGCCCCGCGACGAGTCGACGCCCTCCCTCGTCCTCAACCCGGAGAAGTGCATCAAGTGCGGCCGCTGCGCGCTCGTCTGCCAGCGCATGCAGAACGTCTGGGCGCTCGAGTTCATCGGCCGCGGCGAGGCCACGCGCATCGCGCCGGCCGCCGACGTCACCCTGAACGAGTCGCCCTGCATCAAGTGCGGCCAGTGTTCGGCGCACTGCCCCGTCGGCGCGATCTACGAGAAGGACGAGACCGCCAAGGTCT
>CAYPJN010000265.1:0-4449 GCA_964411055.1 uncultured Lentisphaerales bacterium
ACAAACACGCGGGTTTGTCCATCACATTGTACTTATAAACAGAAACATGCTCGCGGGCGGGCTAGCGGCCGAGCGCGGCCGCCCCGCTCCAGCCGGGGTCGCACCATGTGACGCGCCCGGCGCAGACCGTCAGCAGGACGCGTCCCGGCAGCGCCATGCCCACGAAGGGGCAGTTGCGCGAGCGGCTGGCGAAAAGCGCGGGATCGACCCGCCAGGTGGCGTGGAAATCGACAAGCGTCAGATCCGCCGCCTGTCCGGCGGGAGCGAGGGTGGGCGCCTCGATCCCGAGGAGTTGGGCCGGGCCGGTCGTCCAGCGCGCCGCGAAGTCCGGCAGCGCCATGCCCGCCTCGCGTCCCAGCGCCTGCCAGGAGGCCCCGAGGGCCGTCTCCAGCCCGATGACGCCGAATGGGGCGCGGGCGAAGCCCTTGTTCTTGGTGTCGGGGGCATGCGGGGCATGGTCCGTTGCCAGGATGGAGATCGTGCCGTCGAGCACCGCCTGCCGCAGGGCGGCGCGGTCCTCGCGGTTGCCAAGTGGCGGATTCATGCGCCAGTTGCCGTCGTCCTCTAAAAGCGCCTCGGCCGTCAGGAGGAGGTGGTGGGGCGTGGCCTCCCCTGTAACAGGTAGGCCCGCGGCCCGCGCGTCGCGCAGGGCCGCGACCGAGCCCTCGCAGGAGAGATGCTGCAAATGCAGGGCGCAGCCGGTCTCGCGCGCCAGGGCGATATCGCGCTGCACGGCGGCCACCTCGGCCTCCGGAATGACGACCGGCAGCGCGAGTCGCCGCGCCAGCGGCGAGTCGCGGACGATTCCGTCGCGCATGAGCACCGGATCCATGGCATGATCCATCACGGGCCGGCCGAGTTGCCGGGCCAGCCGCATGGCCTCGCGCATGACATGGTCGTCGGTCACCATCGAGCCGTCGTCGGTGAAGGCGACCGCACCCGCCGCCGCGAGCGCGGCGAGGTCGGCCAGGCGGCGTCCGCCGCGGCCGGCCGTGACGCAGGCGGACGGCAGGAGTCGTACGGCGGCCTGGGTCTCGAGCTGCTGCCGCACGGCCCCGGGAGTGTCGCACGGCGGGGAGGTGTTGGGCATGGTCACGACGCGCGTGAACCCGCCGCGGGCGGCCGCCTGCGCGCCGGAGAAACGATCCTCGGCCTGGAGACCGCCGGGATCGCGGAAATGCACATGCGCGTCGATCAACCCCGGCATGAGCACCAGCCCTGTGCCGTCCAGCACGGCCGTCACACGCTCGTCGACGGACACGATACGGCCGTCGCGGACGACGAGGGTGCCGACTTCGTCCTCGCCGGCGGCGGGGTCGATGCGCCGGACGTTCTTGATCCGGAAACTGGGGCCGCCCGGCGGCCGCTTCACTTCCGCAGTCGCATCCATGGTGGTGCCCGGAAAGCATCGCGCGCGGGCGGGGGAGGCGCCGCACCCGCCTCGCCGTCCTCCGGCGGGGCGAGCGGCAGGTGCGCGTCCTTCTGCCGCGCCGAATCGATCTGCGCCATGAGGGCCTGGTGCGCATCTTCGAGCTGCGCCTGCTCGATCGAGCGCTGCTGGCGCTCCTGCGCCAGCTTCTGCTCGCGGTCCTGCAGCAGCTCGGTCAGGTGCTGGTTGCGCTGGAAAAGCGGTTCGGCCTCGGCAACGCGCGCCTTGAGGCGCTCCTCCTCCAGTTCCAGCGCCCGGATGCGGTTGACCAGCTCGTGCTCGCGCGCCTCGGCCTGGCGAACATGGCGCGCATGCTCCTGCTGGAGCGCGTCGAGCGTGTCCTGCGTGCGCGCCGAGTTGGCGCGGTCGGTGCGCAGCTTGGCCTCGCGCTCGAAAACGTCGCCCGTCTCGCCGCCCTGCTGCTTCTGGAGCGCTGCCAGCCGCGCCTGCAGCAGCGTCTGACGCGCCACGCTGCCGTCGCGCAGCGCCGCGAAGGATTCGCGCTCGCTGGCCAGGAGCTGCCCGGCGACCTGCATGCCCTCGGCCAGCACGCCGGCCACCAGCGTCTCCTGGTCACGCAGGCGGGCGGCGAGCTCGCGTACGCGCACCGGCTCCTGCCGCGTGGCCGCATCGAGCTGTTCCGTCAGCGAACTGACGGAGGACTCAGCCGCCTCCAGCCGCGCCTGCATAGCGGCCTGCTGCTCACCGGCCGCCTGCAGGGCCTCCTGGTTTTCCTGGTCCCGGCTGTTGGAAAAGGCCAGCAGCTCGGTGTAGCTCCCTTGCGCCCGGCGCAGCGCCTCTTCCAGCCTGGCGCCGCGCGCCTGCAGCATGGCGACCGACTCGGCGGTCTCGTCATGCTCGGCGATCTGCCCGACGAGCTCGGCGATGCGCACCTTGAGGGCCTCGACGTCCTTGCGCGCGGCGAGCGCCTGCTCCTGCTCGGCGCGCAGGCGCTCCAGTTCCGCAATGCGCGCCCGCAGGGCATCGCTCTCGCGCTCGGCCGCCCGGCTGCGGTCGGCGATCTCGCGGCGCGCGGTCTCCAGGGCCTCCTCGAGAGCCGCCTTTTCTCCGTCGTTGCAGGTTTCGGCGGCAACCTCCGCGGGGCCGGCGGCCAATTGACGGAGCTCCTCGAGCTCGGCCTGCTGGGCGGCGATCTGCTTCCGGGCGTTATCAAGCTGGCGGTTCAGCGCCCGCGTCTCCTTCTCGGCGGCGCGAAGCAGGTTCTGCGTCTGCGTCTCGATCTCGGCGATCCGCAGCCGCAGGCCTTCGCGCTCCTCGATCCAGGCCGCCGGGGCGGCCTCGGCGGGTGCGAAAGTGCCTGAGGCGGCACCCTCCAGGTCGAGCTCGGGCTGCGCGCCGGAGCTTGCCACGCCGGAGCTTGCCGCGCCTGGCCGGGATGTTTCCGGGCGACGCACACGTCCGGGATCGGCTTCCGCCGCGGGGACCAGCCGGCCCCCGCCTTGGCCGGCGCCCGAGGCGATGATCTTTTCCGCCACGCGCCGGTGGAAGGGCCCGGTGAGCAATCGCTCGTCATCCTCGATGTACCAGGAAATGTCCAGATCGGAGAGGCTCTCGGCGTTGCACCACTGCTTGCGGTTCGTCGAGACCTCGTTGCCCGCAAGCACGCGCCCCTGCGCGGCCCACGTCACCAGCCCCTGCGTGGAGACCGGGCCGAAGACCGTGCCGCTCGCGATGCGCAGGAACCAGCTCCGTGAATCTTCCTTTTGATCAGCCATGACGGTCACTTGCGCTTGCCGAACAGGTTGGCCTTCTGTCCCAGGCGGCTGATCTCGCGCTGCGCCTGGGCCTCGATCTGGTTGAGCGAGGAGAGGTCGCTGCGCGGCGGCGGAGCCGCGTCCGCCACGACACCGTCCTCGATGGACGTCTCATGGCGCGGGGTCTCGCTCCCGAGCAGGGCGCCCGCCTGCTGCAGCAGCTTGCGCAGCGACTCCTCGCGCAGCCGCAGTGTCTTCAGCGTCGCGGCGGTTGCCTGCGCCTCCTGCCGGTGCCGCGCCTGCGCGGCGCGTTCCGCCAGCAGCGCCTTCTCGGCTTCGCGCAGCGCCTGCCGCGCCTGCTGCAGCGAAGCCTGGTGGGCGGCCTCGCCAGCCTTCAGGCGCTCGTCGGCCTCGCCCAGCCGCGCCTCGAGCTCGGCTATCCGTGCCGCCGATGCGGCGCGCTCGCGCTCGCGCCGCTGCGCCTGGCCGATCTGCTGCTCCAGGCCGGAGGCCGTCGCACGCGCCTTCGCCAGGTCGGCCTGCAGACGGCTCTCGGAGGCCTTGAAGGCCTGGCGCTCGGCATCGAACTCGATATCCTTGGTGCCAATCTCGCCCTTCAGACGGTCCCGCTCCTCCGCGAGAGTCTGGAGCTGCCGGTCAAGCTCCTCCGTGCGCGCGGTGAAGGCCGCGCGCAGCGTCTCCAGCCGCCGCTCCAGCGCCTCGCGATCGGCCCCCGGGACGACATCCGGCGCGGCGGACGCGGCCGCGCGCGAGAACCGCGTCACGTCCGGGGATAGCGAGCCGTCGCGCACCAGTTCCTCCAACGCCTGCGCGTGGACCGGGCCGTAGAAGGTGCCCGGCGAGATCTCGACGACCCAGTCCATCGCCAGTTGCGGGATGCGGGTGACGGGCTGCCAGGACGTTCCGTCCGACGATACCATGTGGCCGGGTGCCAAACGACCGTCCCGCGCCCAGGCCTGCAGCGAGGCGAGCGTGGCCGGCCCGAAGGTGGTGCCGTCCTCGGCGCGCACCGTCCACATGCGCGGCGCCGTATCTCGCGCATCAGCGTCATTTTCTGGCATTTCGGTCACAGGATTAAGTTACAACAACCGGCCCGGTGATGCAACCCCAGTCTGGGCTTTTGCGTTGCGACGGCCGGGCGGCCTGTGGTATATAGCCAGGCATGCCGCGCGCCAGGGTGGCGGAATGGCAGACGCAGTGGACTCAAAATCCACCGCCCCGTAAAGGCGTGGGGGTTCGACTCCCCCCCCTGGCACCAGTTTTTCCCGGCCGAATACCTCACTT
>CAYPJN010000266.1:0-4437 GCA_964411055.1 uncultured Lentisphaerales bacterium
CCCTCGCGCTCGACAACGCTCCCGGCGTCTCCGTGGCGGTCACCTCGCCCGACTGCATCGCCCTGACCGGCGGCACCGGTGGCCTGGCCCTGGGCGGAACGGGCGCGGGCGCGGCCACGCTGGTGCTGCCGGTCGTCACCATCATGTCGGATGTACTGCCAGGGCACTGCTGCCACTACCACCGGGATCCGTGCGCGGTCTACACCGCGGTCTGCACACCACCGCTGCAGGGCGAATGGCACTGGCTGCTCAACGGCTTGATGGCGGCCGAGGGGACGAACCGGCTGGAGGTCGGACACGACGTCGCGGGCCTCGTTCAAGTGAGTTACGCCCCCGACGGCGGCAACACCACAATCGGAGTTGAATTCCAGCACGATGCGAACTGTCACCATTTTGTCGAAAATCTGCCAGGCGGAATCACGGCCACCAACCTGATCTACGCCAACACCGACGACGACAACCAGAACAGCCAGCCCGACCATGCGGACTTCTTTGTTGAGGACGAGGACGACCTGCACGCCACGACGCCCCTGACGGTTCCCTCCTGCTGCCCATGCGTGACCCACAACGCGACCAACTGGACCTGCCATATCGAGGCGAAGACCGACAATCTGCGCATCTACGAGTCCGCCGGCAAGCTATTCGAGATGACGGGATTGCACACGATAAATGCACAACAGACGGTCTATGTCGAGGGCCGCGCCTCCAGCACCAACCGCTACGCCGACTGGATCGACTGGGAGTTCGAGGGGCTGGTAGACGATCCGGACGGGGAGCTGGTGGAAACGAACTTCACCGTGCGCGCGGTCTACACCGTGATCGACCTGCTGGACGCGCCCATCCGGCTCGAACCCGTCACGGCGGCCACGAACAGCCAGGGAGTTATCGTCAACCCCGCCGGGGTGGCCGACGGCGCCCTGGAACTCTACCGGGTCGAGGTGGTTCCCGCGGGGCTCATCCCCGACGAGGCGATCCACTGGACCAAGAGCAACGACAACGTGTCCTTCTACGCCGGCCAGGACACCGGCCGCGATGCGGTCATCCGTGGCGTGACGCCCGGCGACTTCACGCTGGAGGTCGCCATCGACGACCTGCCGGCCACCTACCGGCCCTACATCCACGGGCGGGTGCTGGATCCGACCGTCACGCCGATCCACGTCTACATCATTTGCGCCGCCGCCGGCAGTCCCGCCGTGGGCACAAACACGGTCAACGCCTGGGTCGCCGAAGCCAACCGCATCTACCGCCAGGCCGCCATGAGCTTCTACGTGGCGGGGGTGGAGCATGTGGTAAGCAATGAGTGGTTCTCTATTGATAGTTCCACGGAATTCCATGAAATGTGCTCCTACGCGAATGTCAGTCAAGGCTTGGAACTGTATTGTGTCAACAACATTTGGAATGCATCCGGCCTGCATTCCGATTCTCGCCTGGCTCCCTCCTACGCACGCTGCGGCATGGCAGTCGGTGCCGCCACGGCTTCGCTTACGACCATTGCGCACGAGATCGGCCACGCATGCGGACTGACGGATCTGTATGACTATTACCCGGGAGACGGCCTTGTTTCCGAAGACAAGACACTTCCGCTGAACTGGAGCGGCGGTGACGGGACGGGCTATCACGAGCCGTCACTGGCTTATCGCGACCTGACCTTCCGGGCTATCATGAACGCGCCTCATCCTTCCATCCCGCGGGCAGACATCCCGCTGGACGCACTCACCGTGGTGAGCGGTACTAACCGGTTCCCGGTCAACGTGGGGATAAATCAGATGAGCACGCGGACACCGGCACACTGAAAGGACAATCGTGAAATTATACGCCACACTTCTAGCAGCGATTCTTCTGAATTTCCATGTCATTCCCGTTGTCGCTGGGATGGACGATGCGAGGCTCAAAGAATGGCTGAAAAGCGGTCTATTCGAACTGCTGCTCTGGCGGGATTTTGACATCAAGGCATCTGGTGTGACAGACGAGCAATTTTACCGTGTTCTGATGGAACTCTACCGCGAGGCCGAGGATAAGTGGCCTACTTTGACACCGGACACGGACGCATGGCGTCACAACCTGCTGGTTGTGGAAGGCGTCCTCGGATGTTTGCCGATGTGCGGAGAGTGGGCCGACAAAACCTTATTGATGGATGTGGCCGCCGACACGTCCAAGGATGTTTTTCTCCGTACAATTGCCATTGGTTCATTCCTTCGCTCGGCCGATGCGAAGGAGGCTAGGTATGCGCTGGTCCGGTTTCTTATTGAGGAAGGCCGATTGGATTCTCAAGCAAGGTCTTCGATTCTCGAACATGCTCATACGGCATATCAAGAGGCGGGCTCTGGCAAGAAGAGGGCTATCCTCGAATCCCTTTATGTCTCCCTAGCCAACGAGGACTCCAAATGGCTGTTCCGCGTGTACGACCGCATCTTGTCGCGATTGAGTCAACAATACGCAAATTCTGAGCAGCGCCGGTATATTCTGAAAAGGCTGATTTACGCCAAACCGACCTGCAAAGCTGACGAGTATGCGATGGTCGGTTTGGAAAACATGTTGCGGGAACTCGACAAGACCAATCTATACACGACGATCAACACAAACCTTTCCGTGTTGAAAGAACGCGATTTCAACCAGCCGTTGTCGGAAGACGAGCGGATCGCCATTGAGGTGCCGTCGGATGCCCCGGACGCAGGCGGCACCGCTCATGAAGACACTCCGCGGACGAGGCGCAACAGCCTCTACGCGCTAGGCGGCGCGGCGGCGGTGATCTTGGCCGCGTCTGCCCTCTGGCTCGGTTTCCGGAGCAGGCGTGGTACCGTATGAGCCCGCGCCCGGCGGTCAGCACCAACACGGTCAACGCCTGGGCCGCCGAGGCCAACCCCATCTACCGCATCCGCGGCGGCACCGGTTGCGTCTCGCGCGTGACAGTCCTCACCGATTCGGCGCTGGCGGAGGGCAGCCTGCGGCTCGACGCCGGCGCGTCCGGCCTGCGTTTCAGTGCGACCGAGGGCGCGCCCTGGGCCGACGCGCAGGCGATGCGAAACGACACGCCACCCGCCTCGGTCGGCGCCAGCCGCGACTTCTGGCTGGGCGCGTCGGCGGGCGACTCGCACACGCTGGAATACTCGCTGCGCACGCCCCAGGGGGCGGCCTGTCTCTCGACCAATCTCGCTATCGAGGCCATCGTCGCCAAGTTCGCGACGAACGTCTACTACGCCGCCCATGGCGACACCGGCGGGATACTCGTCGGCCTCACGTCCGCCAGTTACGATGCAGCCGGTTTCACGCTGAAGCTCGACGGCGCGGCCTGCGCCGACGAGATTGGGGACAGTGAAAGAGTGGCCGAGGGAGGGACGATTTTATGTGGCTCTAAGGCAGACCGGTCATCCAATCTCGACAATCTCCAGTCCGCTGAGCCGCCCGAAGGCCGCGAGGGCTTCGGGCGCCGCGCCCAGCACCAGCGCGCTGTGATGCGTGCCGCCCGCGCGGGAGTAGGCTTCGAGGAACGCGGCGACCGGCCGGCGCGGACGCACCCAGGCGCGCACGCTGCCGAGCATGGCTGGATCGATTCCGCCTTCCTCGGGCAAAACCTCGACCGGGGCGATAATCAGGCTGAACGTGTTGTCCGGCCCCGGCGCGAGGTTGACGATAGCCGCGGCGCCCGGGCGCACCGGCCCGGTAACGATGGCCGGCTGGGGCATGCCGGGCACGAGGAACGGCTTGGCCAGGATCCGGGGACGTCCGTCGATCACCGCCGGGCTGATCTCGCCCATGTGCGAGAGGAAGATCGTGTCGCCGGCCCAGTCGGCGCAGAAGATCTCGGTGAATGTCACCGCGCCGAAGGCGCGCGCCAACGCGCCGACCAGTGCGGCGGTCAGCACGTCGCCCTCGCCGCCATAGCCCACGCCGCGGGCCATGCCCTTCGAAATCTCGAGGAACGGCATAGTGTCGGCCGGACGGTCGGGAGTCTTGAAGATTTCGAAATTGACGCTCATCGCGCCATACCCGCCCGCCTCGACCAGGCGCCGCAGGCCCAGCCCGACACGCACGGCGCGCCGGTGGTCTTCCGGGGACAGGGCGCAGGCGTAGCGTTCCTGATCGGCCGCGAGTTCGGCCGCAATCTCGCTGTCGCCGACGGCCAGAACCGCCGCGTCGAGCGCGTCGGTGTCGACCTCGTCCACGCCGATGCCGAAGCGGTCGCGCATCACGCCGGCCTCGACGGCGAAGTCGCCCATGCCGCGGAATGAGGGTCCGACCCGCAGCGCCCGCGATCCGCGCAGTTCGCGCGCGGCCCGGGCCGCGCGCGCCAGTCCGGCGGCGCGGTCGAGCAGGCCCGGATCGCTGTCGTGGCCCGCCACGATCTCGAAGGGCCGCCGCTCACGCCGCAGCACCGAGGCGAGATCCATCACCCCGTGCACCCCGTGGTTGTACATGATGCGGTCGGGCGAGACGCCG
>CAYPJN010000267.1:0-4428 GCA_964411055.1 uncultured Lentisphaerales bacterium
GTGCGGCAGGGTATGATGCGCGCCCATGGTTGCGGGATTCGCGTGGATCGCGCACCGGACGCGCCGACGGGTGTTCGGTTTTCACGGTTGAAGGCTGGTTTCGGGAGTGGCGGATGGGGCTGATCGATCGTTCCTACATGCGGCAGGACTTCACCGGCCGACCGCGGGTCGGACGCTTCGGTCGTCTCCGCTTCGCCCTCTGGCTGCTGGTCAAGCGCCTGCGGAGCCTGTGGCGCTGAAGTATATCTGTTCTGGAGACCCGGATAAAGTGAGAAGTCGCGGTTTGATCCTCTACGATCTCGATGGCACGCTGATCGACTCGCGCGCCGATCTGACCGCGGCCGTCAACGCGGTGCGCACGTCGTATGGCCGCGCGCCCATGGCGGTGGAGGACGTCATCCGCCACGTCGGCCACGGCCAGCGCGCGCTGGTCGCGCGCGTCACGGACGACATCGCGGCCCCGCTGGACGAGCGCGTGGATCGGCTGCGCGCGGCCTATGCGTCGGGCCTGCTGCGT
Source organism: uncultured Lentisphaerales bacterium (assembly GCA_964411055.1). Taxonomy (GTDB): domain Bacteria; phylum Verrucomicrobiota; class Kiritimatiellia; order RFP12; family JAAYLN01; genus JAAYLN01. The sequence goes on from CAYPJN010000267.1 coordinate 518, forward strand.
GAGACGCGCCTCTACCCCGGCGTGGCCGCAACGCTGGCCGCCCTGCAGGCGGCGGGCTGGTGCCAGGCCTTGCTGACCAACAAGAACGCCGAGGCGGTGCGTCCGATTCTGGAGGGTCTCGGCGTGATGTCCTTTTTCAAGGCGGTGACGGGCGTCGAGCCGGGTTTGCCCATCAAGCCGGATCCGGCCGCGGTCGAGCTGGCAATCCGGCGGTCGGGGTGGGACAGGACCGGTCCGTCGTGGATCGCGGGCGACCACTACACCGATCTGGAAGCCGGACGCCGCGCCGGACTGCAACGCTGCTTTTGCCGCTATGGCTTCGGCTGGGCCGGCGACGAGACCTGGGAGCTGGCCGTGGACCGCCTCGATGAACTGGCCCGCCACCTGGGCGTGGCGGTAGCATGAAAGGGGTCAGGTGGCAGGGTTCAGGGTTCAGGGTTCAGGGTTCAGGGTTCAGGGGACAGTAAACATGCATGGAACAATGAAATTTATTTTCTTCGTGCTGTTAGTGGCGCTCCGGGTTGTGCCGGCACAGGCTGACGGTCCCGAAGCTTTTCCCGCAACCTTCCCGCCGGAAGTGCGCGAGCTCAAACTTGTCGAGCACGAAGTCAAGGTGTTGGCGCCGGGCGTCACCTATTACCACTTCTTCTTCGAGAACATCATCCCGCCCGCCATCGGCGAGTTCTTCGATGTATCCCGGCTCTTCCTGAAGGCGGGAACCACGAACGCCGTTAGAACGCTAAACGAGATCCGTGAAGAATTGAAGAAAGGCGACAAGGCGGCCTTTGAAAAGGTGGCCAAGGATCGCTTCAAGTACAATGCCAGCCAGATTCCCATGTTCCATGACGGAATGGATGCGCCAGAGCCGCCCATCAAGGCTGCCGCCCTGAAGCTCGCCGATGGCGAGATCTCCGATGTCATCGAGACGGACCAGGGATGCTACCTGCTGCGCCGCAACCGGACCATACGCAAGTTTCCGGTCTCCGTGTACTATGTCGTGGTTGACTGGGATAAGGCTAACGTCAGTTTCAAGCTCGCTCAGAGCGGCCTTGGACTGAAGACGGTCGCAAGCATGGTCCAGGGCGATACGCAGACGATAGCCGCGGTCAACGGCGCCTATTTCCATTATATCCCGCCGAAACCTTACTATCCGCTTAAGATTGACGGCAAAATTTTCGAGCCGAAGTCTTCTTACGACAGCAAAATCGGCATGATGTTCAATTACGGCAAATTTCCCGTGCTGGACACACTTGACAATCTGGACAAGTACGACAACGCGATTCTCGGCTACCATGTCTGGAAGGACGGGGCATCGACCTTGGCGAAACCAGGCTCGCACTGGCACATGCTCCTGACCGGCAACGCTCCCCTTTCGGCAGTCGGGTTCAACAAGGAAAGACGGCGCATCGTCCTGATGACGTCCGACGGGCGGTTTCCCAACATCGTGTCCGGGCTGAATCTTTACAGCGTCTGCTATTTTCTCAGCCTCATGGGTTGCACCGACTGCCTGACCATTGACGGCGGGGGCTCCTGCCAGATGCTGATCCGGGACAGCGGCAAACTGGATCTGAAGAACCGTCCCTCCGACAACGGTCTCTTCGAACACAACGGCGCGCGACCCGTGCAGAGCTGCATCTATCTGGTCACTAGGTAGCTGCCAGAACCAGCGGCAGATCGATGTAAAAGGCGCAGCCGCCTTCCGGCAGGTTCTCGAAGCTGACGGCGCCATAGTGCACGCGGACGACGTGCTTGACGACGGACAACCCCAGTCCGCTCCCGCCCCGGTCACGGCTGCGACCCGCGTCGAGCCGGTAGAAGCGCTCAAAAACGCGTTCGGCCTGCGCCGGGTCGATGCCGGGGCCCTGGTCCTGTACCGTGAGGCGGAGCGTCTGGTTCCGGGCCGCCGCCCGTACCGTCACGATCCGGCCTTCGCCGCCATACTTGATCGCGTTGTCGATCAGGTTGACGAGCGCCTGTTCGAGCAGGTGGACGTGCCCCAGGAAGGTGAAGGTCTCGGGGGTCTCCTTCCGCAGTGTCACTTGGTGCGTGGCGGCGCGTGATGCGCAGAGCTCACAAGCCTGATCCACCAGCCGCCGGACATCCACGGGTTCCACGGCCAGCTCGATGCCCTCGTCCTCCAGCCGCGCCAGCAGCAGCATGTCCGACAGGATCGCCTCCAGTTGCGCCGTCTGCTTGAGGATGATCTGCAGAAAGTGCCGCCGCTCCGCTTCGCCGGCCGGTGGCGCGTCGAGCAATGTCTCGGCGAAGCCCTTGATGGAGGTCACCGGGGTGCGCAGCTCGTGCGAGACGTTGGAGACGAAATCACGGCGGATCTGCTCGAGCCGCCGAAGGCGGGTCAGGTCGCTGAGGATCAGCAGCAGTCCCTCATGGCCGCCGTCCGCGCTGCGCCAGCGGTTGGCTCCCGCCAGAAACTGCGAGGGTTTATCCGATGAGCCGCGGAAGCGTATCTCGGCCGTCAGGGGGGCCGGTTCGGCGGCGGCCGCGTCGGCCAATTCCAGCAGCTCGGCACACGGAATGGCGAGCTCCAGCGTTTCGCCTTCGACCGGGCGCGTGCCAAGCTGCAGCAGGGAGCGGGCGGCGTCGTTGACCAGGACGATCCGCCGCTCGCGGTCCAAGGCCAGCACGCCTTCGCGCATGCCGGCGAGGATGCCCTCGCGCAGGGCGCGTTCTTCCGCGATCTGGCGCACCTGCCGCTCCAGACGCTCGCCCGTCTCGTTGATCGCGCGCGTCAGCGCCGCGAGATGGTGGATGCGGGAATGCGGCAGTCGGTGAGCCAGGTCGCCCGCTCCCATCCGGCGCAGGCCGGAGAGCATGGCGCCGACCGGTCGCGTCACGCGTCGCGAGAACAAGTAGATCAGACCGGACGAGGAGACCAAGATCAGCGCCAGCAGCAGGGAGAAGAAGCGCATCGAGCGGCGGAGCGGCGCATCGAACGCCTGGCGCGCGACGGCCACGCGCACCACCGCCACCGGTGCGCCGGCCGTGCCGGCGACCGGCCGGGCGACGTAGTGCATCGTCTGCCGCAACGTGGCGCTGAAGCGCTCGCTGTGGCCGGTGCCCGAACGCAGGGCCTCGATGATCTCGGGCCGGTCGCCATGCAGACCCAAGGCCGCGCCGGAGGCGTCCGAATCGGCCAGCACCTGGCCATCCGGGGCGACGACGGTGACGCGCTGGCCGGTCTCCCGGAGAAGCTGCCCACACAACGCCTCCAGTTCCCCGGGAGACTTCAGATCGCCGCTATCGTCAAGGACGAGCCTGGACGCCAGCGCCGCCTGCGTCTCCAGAACATGCAGCCACTCGGCGGATACCGCCCGTCGGTTGCTGCGCCAGGCATAGGCCGCCAGGCTAAGGATGCAGGCCAGCAGGATGATGAACTGGGGACCGAAGAGTGCCCAGAAGAGGTTGCGCTTCATGCGTGCTCCCGGTCGGCGCGGAAACGGTAGCCCACGCCCCTGACGGTCTCTACCAATCCCTCGTGACGCGCCAGCTTGCGCCGCAGGCTGACAACCAGCACATCAACGGATCGGTCGGTGACGGCGTAGTCCGCGCCATGGACGCCGTCCACGATCTGGTCGCGCGAGAAGACGACGCCCGGGCGGCGGGCCAGCAGCAGCAGCAGCATGAACTCGCTGCGCGTCAGGGCGAGCGACCGGCCCTCGACCGTCGCCGTGAAGTGCTCCCGGTCGATGCGCAGCGGGCCGCGGGCGACGATCTGCTCGCCGGCGGCGGTCTCCGCCGCCTGGCGGCGGCGCAGGACGGCCCGGATGCGGGCCAGCAGGATACGCGGGCTGAAGGGTTTGGTGAGGTAGTCGTCGGCGCCCACTTCCAACCCGACGACGACATCGGTATCCTCGTCCCGCGCCGTCAGCATGATGATCGGGAGCTTCTCG
>CAYPJN010000268.1:0-1397 GCA_964411055.1 uncultured Lentisphaerales bacterium
TGCAGGCAGACAGGCCAGTAGGCGCAGCGACCGGGGGGTTTTGCAAGAGCCTCGCTTATGTAAGGAGATTCGGGAATATGAAACGCAGGATCAAGAAAATCGGCAAGGCGATCCTGCTCGCCATCCTGGTTATGGCGGCGCTGATCTACGCGCCGGTCTGGGACTCCGCCCCGCCCGATGTCACGGATCTGGCCGTCGTCCGGACCGAGGTGCCGCCGGAGGAGAATGCATACACCTATTTCCTCCAGACCACCAACACGCTGCAGAAAAAGCCGGATTTCAATCTATCTCTCTATCTCCAGGGACGGACAAACGATGAAGCCCAGGTGGCCGCCTTCATCGCGACCAACCAGGCGGTGATTTCGTGGATACGGCGTGGGGTTGAATGCAGGGATTGCCAGGCGCCGCAGATTGAAATGTGGCGGCCAGAGCTATTCCTGCGGCACCCGGTTTATGCCTTTCTCAACAACGGCCGGCTGCTTGCCATGCACGTCCGCATGGAACGTCTGCGGGGAAACATGCGCGAGGCGACAGACGCCTGTCTGCTGTTGCTTCGTTTTGGCGGTCGCCTCGTATCCGCGTCCGGCAGCATAATCGAATATTCTTGTGCCAACGCCATCGTGGGCATGGGGCTGGCGCAAGCGGAGGAACTGGCCCGCGACAAGCGGTGCGGCCCAAAAGAACGGGAGAGACTGACCGCCGGCCTGGCGGAACTGACCCCCGCAAGCAAGGGTCTGGTCAGCACGGCTAGGGGTGCGGCCGTGATCGACGTGGAGATGCTGAAACAAGAGCGGAGTGGCAGCGCCTATCGGACGTCCACCGAAGATTGGAGCGTTAGCAGGTTCCAGTGCGCGGTCATGATGTTTGTGACCCGGATAGTCTGCTTTCCGAGCTACTTCATGCAGTACAACCGCACCCGGCACCTGTTGGCCGATGATTTCCGCCTGCTGATCAACCATGCTGGAACCGTCTATGCCGATCATCCTCTGCGAGATGCGGCCGCGGCGGGCTCCGGCAACGAAAACGAAGCCGGCGGCCTGTTGACGACTCGTAGCCGGACGAAACGATCGCGATTGCCGTTCGCGAACGCTTTGGGGCTGCGCTTCTGGCATGCCAAAGACCGCTTGCTGGATGCCTTAGTCCGGTTTACGTGCCTTCAGGAATGCCACGTTTCCGGCTTACGGCTTTTGCTGGCGTGCCGGGCGCATGAGGACGCGACGGGGCGGATGCCCGAGACGCTTGCGTCGCTGGTACCCGACTATCTCCCCGCCGTGCCGCGCGATCCGTTCGATGGCGCTCCCTTCCGCTATTCCGCCGAGCGGCGCCTGCTCTACTCAATCGGCGAGAATCTGGTGGATGACGGCGGAGTGGATGGGCGTAAGCAAGGACGTAGGCGG
>CAYPJN010000268.1:1407-4125 GCA_964411055.1 uncultured Lentisphaerales bacterium
CGAAGGATGTGCTTTTCGAGCTTTAGCGCCTCACCAGCCGCCGCCGCCCCCGCCGCCGCCTCCGCCGCCTGACGATCCACCGCCCCCGCCACCCGAGCGGGAGCCGGGTGCCGTGGACGAGGAGGCGATCGCCCCCGTCAGCGAAGAGCCGAGCGAGGTGGCGAAACCGGCCGCGCCGATCGTGCTCCACGCCGTGCCGTGGTACCACGACGGCGAATAGCCGCCCTGATCAGCCACGCCGGCCTGCGCCAGTACCGCTTCAAACTGCTCCGCCCACTGCTGCTCGACATTCATCGCCAGGGCATATGGCAGAAAATGCTCGAACAACTCGGGGGTGCGCTGCGGGGGATTCTCCAGATTCAGCCGATCCTGCTCGGCGACCGATAGATAGAGGCGGAACCCCTCGATATGATCGAGCAACCGCCGTCCCGCCCTGGTGGGCGCCTTCAGCAGGTGATAGAAGATGCCGTTGATCAGCGCGCCGACCAGGAAGAGCACCGGCACCCAGACCGAGGTCATCTTTGTCAGAATCCAGATTCCCATGACCTCGCCCCCCAGGAAAGGCAGACTGAAACAGGTCATGAATATCGCCTGCGACCATTGGCGTCCCCTCCAGAGCGTCGCCGTTGACGAGAGCAGAAATGTGACGCCGGTTGTCCAGATGGCGACCCAGAGCACAATCCCCCAGGCATCGCCGCCCTTGTAGGCTCGCAGCGAGAGGGCTAAGGGAACGATGGTGAACAGCATCCCCGCAAGCCAATAGCGGAAATTGGTGCGGAAATAGGTTTTCTCCAGCTTGTATGCGAGCGACCGCTTGAGGCGCGACAGGGCTTCCCTGATGATTGCATGGTTGCTCTGTATCAAGGGCATGCTCAGGCGGGAGCCGAGCAGGCTTTCAAAGAGCACCTTCTCGTCGGGGAGCATCTCGACGGCTCCGCGCTTATTGTTCACGGTGTATGTCTTGTCGGCATTCTGCTGGATGGAGACCGCGCCCTTGGCCGCCAGGCTGATCAGGTTGGCCGCGAAGGCCTTGTGGTCAAAACGCATCTCAACCAGATTCCGGACGGCGGCGGGCGAGAAATCCGGCGGCGGGCCATACTGGGGGATGATAATTCCCCGCGCCGGATCCCGCCCAACCGCCATCCATACGACGACGTAGTACACAAGGATCAGCAGCAGTCCGCCCAGCGCAAGGGCGACGCCCGGATTGTCGCGCAGCAGGCTCAGCCGCGTATCCCGCGCGGCCGGGGCCTGCACAAAACCTTTCGGCCAGGACGCGACCAGAGTCAAACCCTCGCGCGGCCGAAGCGAACGTGTGGTTTCAAACTGAATCGTGTTCTCTGTCGGCGAGGATTGCGCGTAGTCGCGTCCGCGGGCGCCGGAAGGGCCGGTATAGGCTTCCGCGGACGTCAGGGCCGCACCCGGCGGCAGGATGACCGTGGCCGTCACCTGGTCCATCGCGAAGGCCCACCCGTTGCCGGTGACGTTCCAGTAGAGTTCGTCATGGTCGGCGAAGAACCCGAGTTGGCGATCCGTGCGGTAGGTTAGCTCATAGGTGTATTCTCCCGGCGCCAGCATGACGTCGTTCCGGCCCAGGTAGACCCGCTGTCCATTCTCGCGTGGCACCATGCTGAACGTCTCCGGCCTGCCGTCGCGCCGTGCTTGCAGCACGTGGAACCCGGTTCGCTGCCGCAATCCCCAGCGCCCGCGGTAAAGTTGCGGGAAATCGCGGTAGATGCCCCGCTTGATCGCGTCGCCCGCTGCACGCACCCGGATGGTCTCGGTGACCACCAGCGACGCATCGGCGCGGATTTCAATCCGGCTGTCAAAGTTCAGGATCCGTTCGCTCTGGGCGTCAACTGTCGCCGCCAATGTCAGCGCCACGAGAGTCGCGCATGGAAGACGCATACCGCGTTTCATTTGTCCGGTTCCCCTTTGGTCTTCACGTCAGTTTAACCTCCGGCGCCTGCCGTTCCAGGCTCGATTCGACTTCAAAATAGTCCTGCGGACGGAAATGGAACAGGTGGGCGACGAGGCGGCTGGGAAAGGCTTCCGCCAGGATGGAGAAGTCGCGCACGGCGCCGTTGTAGTAGCGGCGTGCATACTGAAGCTGGTTCTCGGTATCCACCAGAGCCTCGCTCAACTGCTGGAAATTCCCGCTCGCCTTCAGGTCGGGATAGGCCTCGGCCACTGCCAGCAGCGTCCGCAGCGTCCGTGTGACGTCCGTCTCGGTCTGGCTGGCCCTGGTCACGTCGTCCGGGCCCTGGCCGGCGGCGCGCACACGGGCGAGGGTTTCCAAAACCGCGGCCTCGTAGTCCCTGTAGGCTTTTACGCTGGCCGCCAGGAGCGGAATCAGATCGTGCCGACGCTTGAGCTGCACCTCGACGCCGCCCCAGGCCTCGCGCGTCATGTTGCGCAGACGGATGAAGCGGTTGAAGGTGAAACCGATCCATGCGGCCACCAGGATCAAAAGTGCCGGAAGGCCATATCCAATCAGGGTCATTGCTTTCCTCGTTGCGGCAGTATCCCGCGAAATCGTTTCACGGGCAACTGTTATTTGCCATGCTGTCGCTATATCTGTCGCTATATCTGTCGCTACCACCGGTATTCGGCCGAGGCGTAGCAGCGGCGACCGGCTTCGGGCTGGCCGACAAACGGCTCGAAGTCGTCGTCGAGGAGGTTGGCGACGCCGAGGCGCAGCGTCAGGTTGCCGTCTGC
>CAYPJN010000268.1:4135-4424 GCA_964411055.1 uncultured Lentisphaerales bacterium
TGTACATGGTTGCGGCTGGAGCCGCGCAAAGGATTGCGCGCCATGCGCTGCAGGTTAGGCCAGACGCAGAGGCGCCAGCCGGGCGCGAATTGCCAGAGGCCTTCGGCTTTGACCTCGTGCCGGACCGCGTCCAGGAGATACCGGCTGGCATGGTAGTCGGTATCGGTCTGCAAGGCCTGCGTCAGGCCGGCGAGCCGCACGTCCAGGTTCCGGTGCAGGCGGAGTGTCCAGTCAACGGCGAGGCCGTAGCGCCGCAGCGACTCGATGTTGACGGCCTGAAAGCGGGTGT
>CAYPJN010000269.1:0-4415 GCA_964411055.1 uncultured Lentisphaerales bacterium
CCGCGTCCAGCCCTCTCAGCATTCGCTTCCCGCGCCCCCCTGTGGCTAGCCGATTACCGCACCGCCAAGCTAAATTGTAGCCAAGCCGGAACAAGTGTGCTAGCCTTCTCGTGTTTCGGACAGTAGTTGCGCGGGTAGGGACAGACGGGGGGCCGTTGGTGTCGCCGGATAATAGTGCCCGCCAGCCAGCGGCCAGCGTTGCACTGGCCGCTGGCTGGCGGGAGGCGTTATCATTACCCATCTGTGAATTTAACGCTGCGAAATTTGCAGCATTCAGCCGATTGTTGTTGCGCGTGCGCTTTGGTTTCATATTCCCGTGGTAGTAAAAGCCATGGGGTGCTTGCTTGACGCGTCCACAAGTCGGGAACATCGAGTCCACCGAAAACAAAGGGCCATGCGGGTGGAAGGCGTGTGTACCGTGGCCGACAGGCCCGCGGTTGCTGGCCGCCGCCCGGGGATTTTTCAGTTCGCTCGCAGGCGTCGAATGGCGGGCGGAGTGGTTCGAGCGCGTCTCGAACGGCGCCGGCCACGCGCCGCAGATCCTGGTCCTCCTGCGTGAGGAGGCGCTCGCGCTGGCCGGCGTTCAATCATCGGAGGAGTGCCTGGAACGGATCGTCCAGGACATGCCGCGGCTGCCCGGAGTGGACTGCTGCGGTGTGCTGCTTCCCGATTTCGAGGCGCGCGTGCTGCGGTTGGCGGCCCATCAGGGCGTCGGTCCGGATATGGCCCGGCAACATGCGGCGCTGCCGCTGGACAGTGCCTTCGGGGCGCAAGTGCTCGGCGGGAAGCCCTGCTGGCACTACGACGTGGCGGCTGCCGGTGCCGGTAACAGATGGCCGGCGGAGGAAGGCGAACGTTTGCGGAGCGTTCTGGTTCTGCCGTTGGTGCTGCAGGGCGGGCTGCTGGCCGCCGTGGCCATCGGCTCGCATGCAGCCGACCGCCTGCCGGAGGTGTCGTGCCATGCCGCCGGGACGCTGGCCCTGCTGGCCGGCGGTGCTCTGCACCGGGTGAAGTGCCGCGAGGCTTCCGCTGCCAGTGAGTCGCGGCTGCGCCTGCTGCTGGAGCACAGCGTCGCGGGCGTGGCCATCGTGGACGCCGCGGGCGTCCTCATCCAGGTCAACCGGCGGTTCGAGCGCCTCTCCGGGATCGGGGTGGAGGAGGTGCGCGCCCGGCAGGTCAACTTGCGCGAGATCATCGAGCCGTCGGAACTGGGCGGTCTGGCGGGCTGGATCCACGCGCGCATCCACAGCCTGGAGGAGGCCGCGCAGTTCGACTGCGAGCTGCGGAAGCGCGCCGGCCGGCGAATCCGGATACAGATGGCGGCCGGGCGCATAATATGGAACGACCAGCCGTGCCTCTTCATCTCGGCGCGCGAGGGCCCGCGGGCACATCCTGTCCAGGTGCGCGCGCCCGCCGTGGCGCCAACCGAGCTGCCGTTGGCGCGCGAGTTGCTGCAGGCCTGCGACCGGGAGCGCGAGCAGGTCGGACGCGACCTGCACGACATGCTAGGCTCGCACATGACCGGCCTGGCGTACCTCGCCGACGCTCTGGCGCGGCGCCTGCGGGACGCGGCCCCGGGCGAGGTCGGCGCCACGCTGCAGCTCCGTGACGAGGCCTTGAAGGCCCACCAGCATCTGCGGCGCGTCGTCCTCAACATGTCGCCGTCGCCCGGCGCGGCGGAACCGCTGGCCGCGGGGCTCAAGCGGCTGTGCGAGAACGCCTGCCTCTGGCCGGGAATCGCCTGCCGGCTGGAGAATCTGGCGGGCGACCTGACCGTCGCGCCCGAGACCGCCAACCACCTGCAGTGCATCGCCAACGAGGCGTTTTCCAACGCCGTGCGGCACGGCAAGGCCCGCGACATCGTGATCTCGCTGGCCTGCGAGGACGGAGAGGGACTTCTGGTCGTCGACGACGACGGGTGCGGCCTCGGCGCGGACGGACAGTACAGGGAAGGCTCCGGCATGCAGATCATGCGCTTCCGCGCCGCCGCCCTGGGCGGCACGCTCGCCATTGAGGCGCGGCCGGAGGGCGGCGCTTCGGTGCGCTGCACCTTTGCGCTCCCGCGACAGGCTCAGCTAAATGCTGACGCGACAGAACATGAAACCCGCACATTGGCTAACGATTAGCCGATTACCTTTGTAAGCGGATCTTGCACCAAAAGATCAGCGTCTGGGCCAATTGCGGATCGACATGGGTTTGTGCTTTCCTGATCCTGTCATGGATTCGTTTTTTTGTTCCGAACGGTCGTGCGCCGAGCAGGCGGGGGGAAAGCCGTACATGAGCACCCTTTCGTTTTGCGGGGAGTCAGTCCAATCATTTGATTGCGGATCGTGTGATTGCGGCCGTCCGGCGGGACAGGCGGAACGAGGACAAGTCATGAATACAGCCAAGCATCGTGCCAATGGTTTTGTCGCGCGCATGGCGGGCGCCCTGGGCCTCCTACTGGGCCTCCTGGCCGGACCGACCGGGGCGGCCATCCCGCTTGGAGGCAGCGGCACGGAGGCCAACCCTTACCTCATCACGAGCCTGGCCGACCTGGTGACCTTCCGCGACTGGGTCAACGACGGCAACAACTGCTCGGGAGAATACTACCGGGTCACAGCGGACATCGACATGACCGGCGTGCATTGGACACCGATCGGCGATGGTTCTGGCTATGTCGGTGGTTTCGCGGGGACGTTTGACGGCGGCGGCCATACGATCGCGAATCTTGTCATTGAAGCCGACGCCAGCTATTACGCCTTATTTGGCTTGGTGTCCGGCACGCTCGAGAATCTCACGATCGCGGACTCCCATGTGTCCGGTGCGAAGAGCGGCTACGCCCTGTTCTCGGTCAGGGCCACCGGCGATTTCACGATGCGCAACTGCCACGCGGTCAATTCCTCTGTTTCGGCCTACGGCAGCAGCGGCCTGATGGTATGTTATGTGAGCCAAGCCGGTGCGGTCGCCTTTGAGAACTGCGGCACGGACGGTGATAGCTACGCCACGCTCGAGTTCGGCTATCAGATCGCCGGCCTTGTCGGCCAGGTTTCCTACACGGATTCCGTCACCTTTTCCGGTTGCACGAACCGAGCGGCCATCAGCGGTGCAGGTTCCATTGGCGGAATCGTCGGGCAGTTGGGTTCCGCCACCAAGACCGCCGTCTTCATGGGCTGTGCCAACATGGTAAAGATCACCGTCGTCTTGGGGGGGAGCCCAGTAAGATATGCCGGCGGCTTGGTGGGATACAAGAAGATGGGCGGTGGTGTGACTGGTCTGTCGATGACCTTCACTGACTGCCACAATTCAGGCGCCGTCGTTGGCGGCGAAGCTGGCGCCCAGCTTGGCGGCTTTGTCGGTTACTCGAACGGGACGGAGGCCTCGCTCACCCGTTGCGTCAACAGTGGCGCCATCGGCTGCGCCACGTATCTGGCCGCCCGTGCGGCTGGTTTCATCGCCATCGACAACTCAACGACGGACGCCATCCGGTTCGAGGATTGCGCCAACACAGGGGCGCTTATCGGGACGAGCGTCGGCGCTTTCGGCGCAACCATGCCGGCGACGCTCACCCTCGTCGGCACGGCGACTGTGAACAACGCCCTGACGACGCTCTTCGCCGGGAAGGACAACGCGACTTACGCCAAGGCGTTCATCGCGGGCCCGGCCACGACAGTCTACTTCGCCGATTTCGCCGATGCCGTCGCCGCGGCCGGGAGCGGCGACACCGTCACGCTCCTTGGGGACGACCTCGCCGCGGAACTTGCAGCCGGCCAGTCGGTCACCATTGACGACAACGGCCACAGCGGACTCTCCATCACAACCGTCGAGGGCTACCAAGTGTTTCAGATTGCGGGAACCTATTCCTCGTTTCCGAACGTGCCGACTGCAGTGTGGGTCGACGACGACTTCACGGAGGAATCCTGCGGTGGGCACGTCTGGGGCTACAATGCCTTCACGAATATCCAGGACGGCGTCGACGCGGTGGTCGCGGGCGGCACGGTCAACATCGCGGACGGCACTTACGCAGAGAACGTCTACGTGGACAAAGACCTCATTATCGTCGGCGCCGGGGCGGCGGCGACGATCGTCGACGGCGGCGCGTCGGAAAGCGTCTTCTTCGTGGACGGCTACGTTGACGTTACGATCGAAGGATTGACGATCCAAAACGGCTCGGCCGCCGCCGGCGGCGGCGTCTACGTGCAAGCCGGCGGGCTGATGTATTCCGATCTGGCCGTCTATGACTGCGTGTTCAAGAACAACGTGGCGACGAGCGGCAACGGCGGCGCGCTGGCGAATCTAGGGCTTTACGAAGCGGTCGTACTCGAAGGTTGCACGTTCGCTGGCAACACGGCGTCTGGCGGCAACGGCCGCGAGGTCTCCATCATCGACGGCGCACTGGCCATGGTGAACTGCACCGTCAGTGGAAACACGGCGAG
>CAYPJN010000270.1:0-4402 GCA_964411055.1 uncultured Lentisphaerales bacterium
CCGCCCGCGGGCCAAATCTTCTACAAATCCTTCCTGCCCGACGAACAGTGGCGCGAACGCGCCAAACGCCTCTCGCAGCCCTGGGAGTTCCACGTCGGCCCGCTCCCGGCCACCAACGCCGTGCCGCCGCTCCGGCTCGTAAAGATACTCGAGGACTGGTCCGATCCCAATTCCATCGAGCCGCGGCTCACCCCGGTGGCCTATCCCCTCCGCGCCTATGGCGAGATTCCGGCGACGATGGAGAAAGCCGGGCGCGGGCTTCCCGTGCTGCTGGTTTTCGCGCCGGCCGAAGAACCGGTCGGCCGCTTCATGGAGGGCGTGCGTCAGGTGCTCGCTACGCATCCGACCGTCTACGTCTTCGCCGAGCCGTGAACTCGCCGGAGGAACCTTTTGTCTGTCGGCGCTGCGGCGCCTGCTGCCGCGCCCCTGGCGAGGTTCGTCTGGAACCGGATGAGCCCGCGGCCCTGGCGGCCGTGCTGGGCATGTCCGAAGAGACCCTGATCGCGCGTTTTACGCGCCTGACGCGCGATCGCCGCGGCCTGGCGCTGACGGAGCAATCCGATGGCGCCTGCGTTTGCCTGGGGGCGGACAACACCTGCCGTGTTCAGCAGTCCAAACCGCGGCAGTGCTGTGAGTACCCTCTCCGCTGGCGCAGCCCGCTGCTGGACGCCGCATGCGCGGCCCAAAGGGAGCATGGAGCAACCGATGCCGTTTGATATCAGCCTGCTCGCCGACGACGGTCGTTTAATCGACCGCGGAACACCCGCCGCGACCGCCGGCGACGCAGCCTTTTGCGCGCTGCCCGTGTCGCGCGCCCAACTCGCGGCGGCCGGCGCCAGCCTCACCCTGTGCTGTAAGGTGCCGATCATCGGCGTGCATGGCTTCTGGCACCCCGGGATCTCCCGTCCGTCCGCACTGGTACAGTGGTGCATTGTGTTCGCCTCGGCGGCGCAGCGCAATGTGCCCTACCTGGCATTCTTCGGCCAGGACCAGACGAACGTCGCCACCCTGGCCCTGACCTGCGTGCACGAGGATGTCGAGATTGCCGCGAACGTCAATCAGCAGGCGGCGGTCTATGAGATTACCGTGAAGGTCGCAGTCCGCGATGCGACGGAGCCTTTCGTGGTGTTGACGAGCGACAAGGCCGTCCCGTGGACCGCGCTGACGTCCGCCTACCGCCAGGCACTGGGCATCGCCGCGCCCGTGTTTCCGCCCGCCGCATTTCTGCCGGTCTACTGCACCTGGTATGCCGTGCATGCGGCCTTGGACGTGGAGTTTCTCGACGCCGCGGCGGTGCAGGCTGCGGCCCACGGCTTCGGGACTTTCATCGTCGACGACGGCTGGTGCTTTGACGAGCAGAAGCGCGTCACGCCCGAGACGCTGCGCAACTGGTATTGCCACATCGGCGACTGGGCGGTGGCGGAACGGAAACTGCCCGGCTTCAAGGCGCACATCGCCCGCGCGCAGCGCCTCGGCCTGCGCTACCTGCTCTGGATCGCCCCCTTCTTTGTCGGCGTGGAGAGCCGCGCTCAGATCCGTCTCCGGGAGGAGCACGCCAGCCTGCTTTCGTCACCGCACGAGGGGCAGTGCGTCATCGATCCGCGCGAGACCGCCTTTCTCGACCGGACGCAGGCGGCGCTGCTTGACTGCCTGGAGAGCCTGAACCTCGACGGCTTCAAGATCGACTTCCTCGATGCCGTCCCGCCCTCCGTGGCGACTCCGCGCAGCCATGAGACGCTGGCCTTCATCCGGCGCTTCACTTCCGCCGTGCGCGCGCGCCGGCCCGGGGCGCTGATCGAGTTCCGGCAGAGTTACGCCACGCCGCAGATGATGCCCTACGCGACGCAGTTCCGCGCCGGCGATGTGCCGTTCGACTTTCTCACCAACCTCCACCGCGTCGCGCATATCCGCCTCCTGATGGGCGACGGCGTTCCCATCCACGCCGACCCGGTCTTCTTCCATCCCGGCGAGTCGGAGGTCAACGTCGCGCGCCACATGATTGCCGCCCTGGCTGGTGTGCCGATGGTCTCGGTGGATCTGGCCGCGCTGACGCCGCCGCAGACGCGGATCATCCGTCACTGGCTCGCCTTCTACCGCGACCATCTTGAGACCTTCAGCCAGGGACACTGGACAGTCGAGTACCGGTTCGACCATCTCGAAGCGCTTACAGTCGCGCGCGGGTGCGAGCGCATTGTCATCTTGCTGGATGCCCGCGGCGCCGGCGCGCGGCTGCGCGGTTTCGATGGCGAGGTCCACCTGCTGAATCTGGCCTGCGAGCCGCTGACTGTCGAGGGCGCTGTGGCCTGCGATGCGGCCGGCCATCAGCTGACCTCGGGGAGCGCGCCTTGCGGCGGGCGCCTCTACCGTCCGGCGCGGGACCGCAAGGCCGGGAGATCCCATGGACGCTGATATTCCGCAACCGATTTTGTCGCTGGGCCTCACACCGGCGCTGCAGCGGACGCTCGAGTTTGACCGCTTCGAGCCCGGCGCGGTCAACCGCGCCCTTACCGTGACCACCTCGGCGGCCGGCAAAGGCGTCAACGTCGGCATGGCGCTGGCGACGCTGGGCCGCGCGGCGTGGGTGGCCGGCTTAAACGGCGGCGCCACGGGCCGCATGGTCGAGGACGATGCCCGCGGACGCGGTGCCATTCCCGCCTTCACCGCCATGCGCGGCGCGACGCGCGTCTGCGACACCATCGTCGACCGCGCGACCGGGCAGGTGACGGAACTGGTGGAGGAGGCGCCGGACGTCAGCGAGGCGGAGTGGAAAGCCTTCGAGGCGGACAATCTGGAACGTCTGCGCGCCTGCGCCGCCTTGATCATCAGCGGCACCGTTCCGCCTGCGCTGGCCGGCCGTCGCGTGTTCCAGCCGTTTGCCGAGCGCGCGGCGGCCGCGGGAATTCCCTGGATGATCGATTCACACCGCGGCGATCTGCTGGCGGTGCTCGGTCTGCGTCCGACGGTCGTCAAGATGAACCGCCACGAAATCGAGACCACCTTCGGGGAACGGACGCCGGATGATCGGTCCCTGCGCGGCCTGGCTTCGCGGCTCATCGCGGGCGGTGCGCAGCACGTGTTCATCACGGATGGCGCGCGTCCCTCCTGGCTGCTGAACGCCGACGGCCGCGCCTGGAAGGTCGCGCCGCCGGAGTTGCCACGCGTCGTCAACCCCATCGGCAGCGGCGACTGCGCCACGGCCGCCCTGATGGAGGGGTGGCTGCGCACGGGCTTGATCCTTCCGGCGGCGCGTCAGGCCGCAGCCTGCGGCAGCGCCAACGCCGCCACGCTCATTCCGGCGCAGTTCGACCGCCGGGACTACGAGGCGCTGCTCGCCGCCACTCCCGATCCGGCACCCGTGGAGCCCTGAGATGCTTGGGAGGGAGCCCTCCCTCCATCGTGGTTGCCGACGCTGGAGGGCGCGGTTACACCCGCGCCGGATGATATGGCCGGCGTGTAAGCCGGCCCTCCATCGGGGTTGCCTACGCTGTCTGAGCGGCTGCCGCGGTGGTCGCGCCAAGGCGTTACCGCGCAAGCTGCTGCAGGCGGCGCAGCGCGTGCTGGCCTTCGGCGGACTGCGTGCCGGCGCGCTGAAGGTACGCGTCGTAGACGATGGCGGCCTCGCGTTGACGTCCCAGTCCCTCGTAGGCCAGCCCGCGGCAGAAGAGCGTGTTGAGGTCGCCGGGCACCTGGCGGCCGAAGGCGTTGAGATGCTGCAAAGCCGTGCCGTAGTCGCGATCCATGAGCGCGGCCTGCGCCAGCACGCCATGGGCGCGGACGCCGGCGGGGTTGACCTGCAGGGCGCGGGTTGCCGCCGCGCGCGCGGCGCCGGTGTCGCCCGCCTGCTGACTGGCCTGTGCCAGGAGCAGGAGGCCGACCGCGTCGTCCGGCGCCAGCGCCAGACCCGCCTGCGCGGCGGTGCGGGCCGCCGCATACTGGCGGTTGGCTAGCTGCGTCTCCGCCTTGGCGAACTGCTTGATGGCCTCCTTGCGCTGGCGGATGTTGTCCGTGGCTGCCAGGAAGGCCTCCCGGTTGACGACTCCCGCGTTCTGCCCGGCGTACTGGCTGCGCGCGCGGGCTTCGGCGGATTGCAGCCGCTCCGCGCTCATGGGATGCGTGGCGAACATCCTTTCCAGCGCCGAGGGATTGGCGTTGCCGAGGCGCACCAGCAGCCGCGTCAGATCGACCATGCCCTGCGGATCGTAGCCCGCGCGCACCATGTAGAGCATGCCGCCCTGGTCCGCCTGGCGCTCCTGGTCGCGGCTGTAGCTGGCCAGCACGACCGCGCCGCCGATCTGGCCGGCGAGGCCGGCGAGTTCGGTGTACTGGCTCTCCCGGTGCTCCAGATAGCCCTGCGCGCCCGCGAGCAGTGCGCCGTAGACCATGCTCTTGCTCATGGCCGAGG
>CAYPJN010000271.1:0-4392 GCA_964411055.1 uncultured Lentisphaerales bacterium
TCCGCCCACCCAGCATGCGCCCTCCGCGCGCCCCCCTGTGGCTAGCCGATTACACATTCCGACACAACATTCCGACACAACATTCCGACTAGTCTTGGTAATCGGCTAGCATAGGGGTGCGCGGGGGGCGAATGCCGAGTGGGCGGCAGTTGCAGGCAGACGCGTCACGCTGTACACGCCCTTGCCCCGTTTAACCGGGCCTGAAGGTGTAGACGGGCCCATCGGTGGTACGACGTCGTCCCCGCCTAGCCGCAGTGATGGAGCGTGCGGGCTAGCGAGCGGCGTCTTGCCGGTGCCTGGCGCTACCCGCGCGCCCCCCCTGCGGCCAACCGATTACCTAGTCTTGATCCTTGTCCCGACAGCGCGGGGATCGAGAACGAGGACGAGAACGGGAACGAGAACGGGAACGAGAACGAGAACGAGAACGAGAACGAGAACGGGAACGAGAACGGAAACGAGGACATCACCCCTGCTGGTAGATCTGCGGGTTCTGGCGGCGGCACTCCTCGATGACGGCGATCTGGCGGCGCACCTGCTGCGGGGTGATCTCCAGCGGCGCGCCCGAGGTCAGCGAGCGGTGGAGCATGTCGTAGAAGGCCTGGGTCGGACTGCTTTCCGGCTGGCCGGGCACGTAGCCGGCCCCGCCCACGGCGGCGCCCGGGGCGTCTGGCCAGATTCCCGTCTGCCAGGCGACATCCTCGTGGCAGAAGACGGGGTTGCCGGTGGCGGGATCGGCGAGCGGCTCGCGCACGAGGCGCAGCGGCGCGAGCGCCGCGGGCTCGTAGTAACGCCAGGCGGCCTCGGCCTGCGTGCCCTTCAGCCCCCCGCGCGTGCCGTAGATCTGGTACGTGAAGCAGGGATAGGCGCAGCAGGAGGAGATCTCCAGATCCACCAGCGGATGCCCCGGTCCTCGCAGCAGCAGCTTGACATGGTTCTCGGCGTCGCCGGTGGTGGCCTCGGTGCGGTCCATGTGGCAGAAGACCTCAGGATGCCCATCGCCGAAGAGCTCGAGCGCCTGGTCGAGCGGATGGGGGCCGGTGTTGGCGAGGCTGCCGCCGTTGAACTCCTGCAGCGTCTGCCAGTCCCAGCGGCGGGCATGGCCGTTGAAGGCGATGGAGACCTGCACGACGCGCCCGAGCACGCCGGAAGCGATCACGCGCCGCACCTGCCGGAAGTAGCCGGCATAGCGCGACTGCTGGAAGACGGCGAGGAGGCGCCCGGTGGACTGCGACACGCCGATCAGGTCGTCGACCTCCGCGACGGTTCGCGCGAACGGCTTCTCGCAGAGCACGTTATGGCCCGCCAGCAGCGCCTCGCGCGTGACCGGGGCGTGGAGATGGCTGAAGGTCGCGTTGACGACGAGGTCGAGATCGCGGCGCCCGATCAGGCCGCGGTGGTCCGCATGCGTGTCGCAGCCGTACTTCCCCGCGGCGGCCTCCCGCCGCTCCGCAAGGTGATCCGCCACGGCCACGATGCGGAAGCGCGGATCCCTGGCCAGGTGGACGCCGTGTATGTCCTGTCCGCTGCGCCCGTGACCGATGATGCCGACGCGGATTCTTTTCATAACGCTTACTCCTTCAGAACTGACGCTCGTATTCGCCCCTGCCGATCTTCTTGAGCTTCTTGAATCCCGCATGCCGGGCGCGGTCGTCGAGTCCCGACCGCGAGCGGCCGATGGCTGGGAGCGAGACGCGCTTGCGGACGGGCGCGCCGCAGCGCGGGCAGCGCGCCAGCGGCGCTGCGTCCAGGCGTTGCGCGCATTCGAAGCCCGTGCGGCAGAAAGGGCAGCTTTTGCTGGCTTTTTCGGCGGAATACTCGTAGGTCGGCATGCAGGATTCCCCGCGGCGGCAACCGTCGCGGACGGCCCCGTCGTCGGCCCCATTGTGCGTTTTCCATCCGCAGGATGCAAGCCTGTGTTGAAAAAATGCGCGCCTGCCTGCATTTTCCTGTTGCTTTTGGCCGGAATTTTCGTATCTTGTTCTCGTGCTGCGGTATTTTCACCGGCACAAAACACAGGAGAAACACACGATGGCAAGCAAGAAGAGCGCATCCAAGGCGAAGGCGTCCGCCACCAAGGTCAAGGGCTCGCCCAAGACCAAGGCCCAGATTCTGGCCGCGATCGCGGACGGGGCCGAGATTAGCAAGAAGCAGGCCAAGGCCGCGTACGACACGCTCCTCGCGATCGCCTACGCCGGTGCCAAGGCCAAGACGGGCATTCTGCTGCCCGGCCTGGGCAAGCTGATCAAGGTGCAGCGCAAGGCGCGCAAGGGGCGCAACCCCGCCACGGGCGCCACGATCAAGATCCCCGCCAAGACGGTGGCCAAGTTCCGTCTGGCCAAGGTCTGCAAGGATGCGATCCTGACCAAGTAGCCCGGAACGGCCCCAGTGGGGCAAGAAGATGACCGCGCCGCTTCCGGGCGGCGCGGTCTTTTTCATCTCATGCCCTGCGGATCAGGCCGCCCAGCATCCCGAGCGCGCGCTCCGGGCCGGCATCGAGCAGCCGGTCGGCCAGCTCGTGGGTGACGGGCGGCATGGCGCCCACCGCCGCGAAGAAGGCGTTGCGCTCGGCGCGGTTGGCGAAGAGCGCCTCGGCGCGCGGCCCCAGGTAGGGCATGTCGGCGTAGGTGGCCAGCGTGGTGTGGCCCACCATGATCTGCGCCCCCCTCATGAAGAGGCCGCGGTAGCGGCTCAGCACGGGGCCGCCGAGGTCGTCGGCCGGCGGCAGCCCGCGCCGGTTCATCTCGGTGCCGATGTTGATAGGCAGGTCGCGCCGCGCGGCCTCCGCGATCACCTCGTCGAGACGGGCGCGCTTCAGGTCGCGCGCCGCCTCGGACTTGTCCTTCCAGTTGCGCTCGGGGATCAGGTTGATCCCGGCGCACCCCTTGGCCGTCATCAGGTCCAGCAACGCGGCGCAGTCGCTCTCGGCGCCGCGCGTGCCGTCGAGCCAGGCGATCAGCGGGATGGCACGGCAGTCGCGCACCCAGCCGACAAAGCGCTCCAGGGGGGGAAACTGCTCCGGCGTCGGCCGCGTGTAGCCGATGCCGCCCTGCTTGGCCAGGGCGCCGCGCACGCGCTCCTCGAGCGCCGGACGGTCATCCAGCAGCGCGCGGCAGGCCGCCGTGTCGTCGCCGAAACCCAGCAGCGGCGCCCAGAATGCGGCCTGCTGGCGGACATCGGCGAAGCGGCGCCCGGCCCGCGCGACGTAGGCGGCGACGATGTGCCGCTCGGTCGCCACGCCGGCCGGGGTCAGCGGCCGCACGTCGCGGGCGAAATGGATGGCGATCTCCGGCAGGCGCGCGTTGATGCGCCCGATGAGCGCCTCGTTGCGCGCCTGCGCGCCGCTCCGGAACTCATCGAGCTGGACGGCGGCCGCGCTGCCGGGCCGCGGCAGCGCGGCGAAGCCGCCGCCCATGATGTAGGCCACGCCCGGCTCGCCCGGGGAATTGATCTCCTCGCCGGCCCATTCGCCGACAAAGGCGCGCGTCTCGATGTGCACGGCGGCGCGCAGGCCCACGACGCGCGCGGCGTCGAGGAACTCCTCCAGTCCGTCGAGCACGTCGAAGTCGCAGAGCGCCGCCGCGTACCAGCCGGCCTTGAGCGCCTCCCAGACGATGCGGCTCGGCGACCACCCTTCCGCGTTGTAGGAGAAGAAGGAGTGGCAGTGCATGTTGACGGCGTCCTCCGCTGCCGGCGCGCCCTCCCCGCGCATCGCGGCGCAAGCCGCGAGCGCATCGCGGCGCACCGCGGGATCGAAATCGTCGAGCTTGGCCTCGAGGCGCGTCCATTCCTGTTTCGTCATTGTGCGTCCGCCTGAACTGTCCATACGAATTGCGACAGCATACCCTTGCGCCGACGGCGAAGTCAATGTCTTCGGCCCGCCGTGTCGGCCCGCCGGTGATGGCGGTCACCGCGGGCCGAGAAGCGCGTCGAGCGGCAGGCACCAGATGAGTCCCAGCGTTTCGGTGCCGGGGTTGCGCTCGCCGAGCGAGCCGTTGGAGAGGTGGGCGAAGGCCAGGCCCAGGCGCTGGCCGTTGCGGAAACGGCGGCTGAGCTCGATGCCGCTGCGGAACTCGGCATGGTATCCGAGACTCATCCTGCGGGAATCGAAATAGCCGGCGCCGAAGCTGGGGGTCAGCCGCCACCGCTCGCCCAGCGCGAAATCCACCAGCACGCCGCCGGCGGCATAGAATGTGTCGTGACGCCCGGTGCCGAAGAAGAGCCAGGGACGCACGTGGCGGTAGGCGAAGGCCGGCCGCAGCTCGAAATTCCAGGTGCAGAGGCCGGGGTCGTCGAGCACCTCCACCACACCGAGACCGGCGCAGAGCAGGTGCGAAGGCTCGTCGACCAGCCACGCGCGCGCCGCGGGGGGCAGCGAAAGCAGGAAGAGAA
This sequence comes from uncultured Lentisphaerales bacterium, assembly GCA_964411055.1. Taxonomy (GTDB): domain Bacteria; phylum Verrucomicrobiota; class Kiritimatiellia; order RFP12; family JAAYLN01; genus JAAYLN01. Next base: position 4,390 of record CAYPJN010000271.1, read on the forward strand.
CGG
>CAYPJN010000272.1:0-2137 GCA_964411055.1 uncultured Lentisphaerales bacterium
GAGGCCCTGCTGCTGCTGGCCGCCGGCGCCCTCGCGCGGACAACGGCGGAAGACGGCGAGACCCGCCTCCTGTTCGCGCTGGTCAGTCCCTACGCCGATCCGCCCGAGCGGCACCTCGCCGTGCTGGCCGACCTCGCCCGGATGATCCAGCGCCAGGAGACGGTCGAGGAGCTGCTGCTGGCCGACAACGCCGCCACGCTTGGCCGCATCCTCGCCGGGGCCTTCAGCCTGAACCGGTAGCCGCCGCTGTTTCCAGCCACGGCACTTTTTGTGCGCGGTCCCGCGCGCGCCTGCCCGTCAAGGCTCGGCCGCGCCCTGCTCCTGTTCCAGCCAGCCGTGCCGCAGGGTGCGGGCGAGCGCGTCGCGGAATGGAAACTCGGGATGGGCCGCCAGATAGGCCTCGGCGCGCCGGCGCCGGACTTCGTCCAGCGGAATCAGCCGGCCGACGCGGCGCGTGGCATCCTGGCCGGCCAGTTCCACCGGAATGGCCCGCCCGACGCATTCGGCGATCCGCAATCCGTCGAGGTCGGTGTCGCCCCAGTGGCGCGCGCGCAGCCCGGCCTCCGCCAGCAGCCGCAGCACCCGCATCACGGCCGAGTTGGGATAGCCGCCCGTGTAGACGCAGACCGACGGCGGACGCTGTTCCACGAGCCGGTGGAAGGGCGCGGCGTTTTCTGAGGTGATCACGCCCTGCACCGGCGACAACAGATGGAGCGCCCGCATGCCCTGCACCTGCTCCCAGGTCAACGCGGCAGCCTGCCCCGCGCCATGCAGCCGCGCCGGCCAGTCCCACACGCGTCCGTCTGCATCCCCGTAGGCCACCGGCCCGTAAAGCAGGGCCAGCGTGGTATAGGGGTTGTCGATCACGCCGAAGCGGCTCAGTACCTGCGACGGATCGTCATTCTCGGTTTCGTCCTCGATCGCCAACATTGCGACAAGCAGCTTCCGGAGCGCGCCAGTCCGCAGCGCCTTGCTGTCCTGAAGCGCATCGGCGCCCAGTTGGGACAGCGTGATCGCCGCATGGTTGTTCCGCAGCCGTTCGACGGCACGCAGCAGTCCGTCCAGCAGCCCTTCAGCCTGTGTCCGGCTGCGGAAGAGGCGCGCCAGATCGTCCGACTGTCCCAGGACGTCGAGCAGCCGCGCGCATCCGGGATGCAGCAGCTTCTGCCGCAGCAGCACCTTGGCGGTGACCGCCTCGCCGTTCCCGTCCGTCTCAGCGGCGGAAACGACGCCCAGGTGGTCGGCCAGCGCCTGCAGCGCTTCATCCGCGCGCAGCCGCTCCGGCAGTTGCACCACCAGCTTGCCGTCCGTCCACCGGCCGCCGCCGAAAAGAAATTCGAGCGCGCGGCGGACCGCCGGCTGGCCGCGCCCGGGGTTGAAGGTGAACGACTTCGGAGCCACTCCGGTGCGGATGAACTTCCGGGCCAGCCGCTCCAGATGCGGCCTGATCTCCGGCTCCCGCTCCACCTGCTCCCGCCAGTCTGGCGTCATGGCTGCCCATGCTCCGCGCCGAAGGCGACCACATCGGGCGCCAGGGTCGCGGGTTCGAGGAAATTCTGCTCCTTCGGCCCGCTGGTCCAGTGGTAGTCGTAGAGATGCACGTTGTACTGCGCATCCTTGACGACCAGCACGGAGGTCGAGTGCGGAATCTCGCGCTTCACGCCGTCCTGATCGGGCGAGGCGACGAAGATCTGCAGTCCCAGGTCGCTCGTGAAGGCGAGGAGCTGGTCGCGGCGCCCGGCGTCGATGCCGTAGAAGGCCTCGTCGAACAGCAGCACCGGCAGATGGATTGCCTCGTCGTCGTAGAGGAAGTGCGCAATGGTAAGGATCAGCAAGTAGTTCGGCACGGCCTGCTCGCCGCCGGAACCGACGCTCTTGACGCGGCGGTCCATGACGATGCCGTCCTCCTTTTCGGTCATCACCTTCAGCTCGTAGCGGAACCAGTTGCGGTAGTCCAGGATCGCCGGAATCTCGCCGACCTCGGTGTTCATGATCTCCTGCGCGTGGTCCTCGATGAAATGGCGCAGGTCGGCCTCGGTGGTGGCGGGATCGAGCGCGCTGTAGCCGAGCACGAGATCGTGGATCTTGCGGTACGGCTCCTGCGGCACGGCTGTGAAGGCGTAGCGGTTGCTGCCGA
>CAYPJN010000272.1:2179-4363 GCA_964411055.1 uncultured Lentisphaerales bacterium
GGCGGGTCATCTCGTTCAACCGTCGCACGCGGAACTGCAGCGCCTCGACCAGGTTGTGCATGATGAGCTGGCGGAAGAGGGTCACGGTACGTTCGTCGATCAGCGTCTCCTGCTCCCGGAACTCCTGCGCCGTGCCGGTCAGCACTTCGGCCAGCTTGCGCGCCCGGCGGTCGATCAGCTCGTTGACTTCCGCGTCATAGACAAATGCGAAGGCAATCCCCTCCTGGCCCGCCGCGAAGCCGCGGATCTGCTCGGCCTTCACGGCCGCCCCGCGCCCGGCGACGTTGGCCGTCTCCAGCAGGGCGGCGGCGTTCGGTGGCAGCGCCGCGCATTGTCCGGCCGCGAAGGCGGCGACCGAATCGGCATCGACCCGGGCCAGGCGCGACAACTGCCCGGCGGCCAGGGCGAGGGTCGCGCTGGTTTCGCGGATCTTGTTCTGGTTGCTCGCGCAGATCGCCTGCTGCTGCCGGACGATCTCCTCGGCCCGTCCGGTTTCGCGTGTCGCGCGGTCGCGCTCCTCCTGGCTCTTCTTCAACTCGCCGCGCACCGCATGGATCCGCTGCTGAAGCTTTTCCAGCCCCTTGCTCCGCAGCCTGATGCGGAGATCCTCGTGGCGCGCGTGCAGGGTCTGGCTCCGCTCCTCGAGAAACGTGCATTCGCTCCTGCCGCTTTCGAGCGCCCCACGCGCCGACACCTCCTGCCGCAGATGGCACTGGATGGCATCCTTCCGCACCTGCGCCTCCGCGGCGGCCGCTTCGAGCAGGGTCAGGCACTGGATGATCCGCGACGCCATCTCCCGATGCTGCAGCAGCCCCTTCTCGGCCGCCTTCAGTTCGCGCTCGACTTCCTTCAACTGCTTGTCCAGCGCGCGGAGTTCCCGCTCCAACTCACCCCGCCGCACCTCGGCGCCCAGCAGCCGCGGCGGCCGGTCGCGCAACCGCTGCTCGCGCATGCGGAAGGTCAGCATCTGGTGGTCGAGGAATTTTTCGACGAACGGCCCACGCTTCGCCTCGATCTGCTGCTGGAGGACGATCAGCGCGGCGGGATCCGATTTCGCCACATCGAAGTAGCGCTTGATCCACTCGCACAGCCGCGGGTCGTCGGGGGCCTCCGTCGGCGCGACGGCCAGCGCATGCTCGGGAAAATCTTTGAATATCAGGGCGCGCAGCTTGTCGGCCTCGTCGGATGGGGTCAGCCATGTCGCGAGGACGGCGTCGCCGATGACCTGCTCCAGGGCGGCCAGATCGCGGTGCGTGACACCGGAGGCGGCCTCGAGTCCGAGGTAGAGCGGGCGGGCGGCGAAGAGATGGTCGCGGACAGACCGCTGCGCGGCGACGAAATCGGCGGGCAGTTCGGGAATCGTTTCGCCGCGCGCCGTCCGCTCGGCGAGGTCGCGCTCCAGGCGGCCGCGCTCCCGCCCCAGCCGGCCGCAGTTCCGCTCGTCGTCCTGGATCAGGCGGTCGAGGGCGCGGGACTGCACCTCCGCCTCCTGGCGCAGGGCCGCCACGGGAAGCGCGGCCACGCCGGCCTCCGGCTCTTCGCTCCGCAGCACGTCGTCGATGGCCAGGCGGAGCGCGGAGGACTGGAAGGGAAGTTCGGTATTCAACTTGAGGAGCTGCTGCGAAAATCCCTTCAGGTGATGCTTCAGCGCGGCGCGGGAGGCATCGAGTGCGCCGGTGGCTTCGTCCAGGCTGTCCTGTAGCGACTTGAGCCGGGACTGGGCCTGGCGCAGAGCGTGCGCGGCGGCCTCGAATTCGCGCTTCGCCGTCTGCTCCTGACCCACGAGGTTTTCGGCATCGGTGTTGAGCAGTTCGGCCAGACGCTGGTTGGTCGCTTCGATCAGGCCACCGAGTCGGCGGCAGTCCTCCAGGAGTCCGTCGCGTCGCCGCTCCTCCGCCGCCGCAAGTTCCGCCGCCCGGTCGTGCGCAGCCCAGAACCCCTTGATCGAGAGGCTCCAGCTCTGCCAGCGGCACGCGGCCTCTTTCACGCGGAGGCCGCCGACCTCGTCCCGCAACACGCGCAGGCGCTCCAGGAAGGCCACCTTGTTACGCAGGTTGTCAAGGTCGGCGCGGCAGGCCTCGAGCGACTTGAGCTGCGCCACCACCTCCTCGAAGAGCCCGCGCTCCGGTTCCTGCAGCAACTGCCGGAAGAGCACGTGGTAGTCGGCCGTGCCCGCGACGATCT
>CAYPJN010000273.1:0-4332 GCA_964411055.1 uncultured Lentisphaerales bacterium
CGCCGTCCTCGGCGCGCGACTCGACCGGCAGCAGCAGGCGGCTCTTGATGACCATGAGCGTCGCGGCCATGACGAGGAACTCGCCCGCGATGTTCAGGTCGAGCATCCGCATCATCTCCAGGTACGAGAGGTACTGCGTGGTGATGTGCTCGATGCGGATATCGTAGATATCGATCTCGTCGCGGCGGATGAGATAGAGCAGGAGATCGAGCGGGCCCTCGAAGACATCGAGGTCGACCTTGTACTCCTCCTGCACGGGGGCGCCGCTCATGCGAGCCCCACGGCCCGGCGGGCGGCGTCGAGGGTCTTGCGGGCCTCGGCCCGCGCGCGCGCGGCGCCGGCCTGCAGGATCGCCTCGACGCGGTCCGGGGCGCGCGCCAGGGCGGCGCGCCGCTCGCGCATGGGGGCGAAGGTCCGCTCGTAGAGGTCGGCCAGCGCCTTCTTGGCGGTGCCGTAGCCGAAGTGGCCCGCCCGGTAGCGCGCGGCCATCGCCGCGGTCTCCTCCGCGGTGGCGAAGAGGCGGTAGAGCGCGAAGATGTTGCACGCGTCGGGGTTCTTGGGCGCCTCGAGCGGCGTGCTGTCGGTCACGATGCGCATGATGCGGCGGCGGGCCTCCGCCGGGTCGCCGAAGATCTCGATCGTGTTGCCGTAGCTCTTGGACATCTTCTGGCCGTCGAGGCCGGGCACGACGGCGACCGCGTCGGAGATGGACGGCTCGGGGATCGTGAAGACCTCGCCGAACTGGTTGTTGAACTTGATGGCGATGTCGCGGGTCACCTCGACGTGCTGCTTCTGGTCGCGCCCGACGGGCACGACCGTGGACTGGTAGGCCAGGATGTCGGCGGCCATCAGCACGGGATAGTTGAAGAGTGCCGCGCTGGCGGGAATGCCCTTGGCCAGCTTGTCCTTGTAGGAATGGCAGCGCTCCAGCAGCCCCATGGGGGTGACGACCGAGAGCAGCCAGGTCAGCTCGGCGACCTCGGGAACATCGCTCTGGCGGAAGAAGACAGTCCTTGCCGGATCGAGCCCGCAGGCCAGGAAATCGAGCGCCACGTCGCGCGTGTCCTCGCGCAGCCGCGCGGGATCGCTCACCGATGTAAGGGCGTGGTAGTTGGCGATGAACAGGTACGCCTGCCCGCGCGACTGGAGTTCCAGCGCCGGCTTCATCATCCCGAAATAGTTGCCGATATGCAGCTTGCCGGACGGTTGAATGCCTGAAAGGATCCGCATGAAAAATCGAGCTCCCGCGGCCGCGGCCTTCCGGACGCGGCGACAGGCCATAGCATAGCTTTTCGGTAGGGCAGGATCAAGGCTAGGCGTCAGAACTTGAGGCGCACGGCCCCGCCCAGGATCACGTTGTCGGTGTCGACCTCTTCGTCGACATTCTTTATGTCGCTCCACTTGTCGACGCGGTAGTTGAGGTTGATGTCGATGACCAGGTGCGGGACGACCTCCGCCACCACGCCGACGCGCAGCCCGTAGAAGACGTCCTCGATGAAATCGCCGTCGTAGAAGTAGGTGCCGACGCCGAGGCCCGCGTAGAGTCCCTTGCCGAGGATCAGGTAGCCGGCCGGGCAGTACATGGGTTCCTCGAGCGCGACATAGTTGTCGGGCGAGCGCTCCAGTTCGAGCCCGAAGCCGAAGTAGGGCGTGGCCATGTAGCGCGCGGAGATCATCCAGCCGAGTCCCTCCTCGTCGAAGGACTCGTCGACGGCGTCTTCGAGGGCGACCCAGTAGTTGGCGCCGACGCCGATCTGGAAGTTGGAGCCGTCAGCCGCCATCAGGCATGGCGCGGCCAGCGTCAGCGCCAGCAGGGCGGCGAGGTGGCCGGCGTTGAGGAAGCGCGACTTGCGGGGTGTCAGTTTCATAATGTCTCCTTTGGGGTTGCGGCAGCCGCTTCGGCGGCCGCCAACGAGTCTTGCGACGTGGCGGCGGTTGCGGCGTCCGCCGCCGGCGTCGCACCGGTGTCCCCGGCGGCCTCCGCCTCCGCGGACACGGCTGCCGCGGCCGGCTCGGCGGCGTCGGGCGCGTCGGAGCCGTCAGCGGCCGCGGGCGGCGGCGGCTGATCCGGTTCTCCGGCGGCCTTGCCGCCGCCGGCGTCCCCCTTCTTCCGCGCGGCCTTCGGACGCGCCGACGGGGCGTGCGGGCGGAAGGCGGGATGTTCGGCGGGCAGCGCCAGCATGCCGTTGAAATACGCTACCAGATGGCCCTTCTCGACCAGCCACTGCACCTGGGTGGCGAGCTCGGCGCACGCCGCGGTCTCGCCGGACGGTTCCAGCGCCTCGATCAGCTCCTGCTGCCGCGCGGAGGGGTGGTCGCCGACAAAGGCCAGGATCTGGCGCAGCCGCGACACGACATGCGTGGTCTCCATGGGCACCGGCTTGGCCGCCATGACAAACTCGGGGCCGCGCTCGTCCACCGCGCGGAACAGGTGGAGGCCGCGATGCCGGAAGGCGCCGTGGATGGCATGGAACAACGAGCCGTTGCGGCGCGTCTCCTCGTCGAAGCGTTCGTTCAGCAGGGCCGCCAGACGCCGGTTGGGCATGTTCTTAAGCGCGGTCGCCGGGCAGACCAGGCAGGCGGCGCTGCCGATCTGCTGCGGCACGATCTCGCGGCTGAACTGCAGCTCGGCGACATGCCGCTCGACACCCGGCGCCGGCGGAGCGGACTCGGCCGGCGGCTCCGCCGCCCCGGGGGCCTCCGCCTCAGCCTCCGCGCCCGGCGCGGCGCCGTCATTGTCGGCGTCCTCCGCCGCGGCGGGCGGCGCAAGGAGCGCGGGCTTGCGGCGGTAGCGTTTCTGGAGGCGGTTGGCGGCGCGCCAGGCCTCGACCACCTCGGGATCGCGCACCATCTCGATGCGGCCGCGGTACTCCTCTTCCGACATGTCCGGATACCGCTCGCGCAGCATCTCCTGCACGCGCAGGCCGAAGCTGTGGTGGTTCGGCGGGCCGAGCAGTTCGCCGCTCAGGCCGCAGCGCGCGACACAGGAGAAGTGGCCGCCGGGCGCCTCGCTCTCCACCTCCTCGACATCGTAGAAGTCCTCCAGGTGGCGCCGGAGCAGATGCTCGCGCACCTCCGCGTCGCTCATGGCCGGCATGCCGCAGACGCGGCACTGGAAGAGCGCCAGGGGCTCCGCGCCCCCCTTGGGTCCCTCGATGCGCACCAGCAGTCCCTCGTCGCTCTTCTGGAAGAGCCGCACAATGTCGCGTAGCGGATAGGCGCGGCGGGTGGCCTGGATGCGGCGTATGATGGCGCCCAGCGCCTTCTGCTCGGGCAGGAAGCGCACGTCGAGCGGCGGCAGCGGCCGGGTCGGCTCGGTACGGGGCACGAACGGGCGGGGCGGGCGGAAGTCGCCGCCACGACCGTCGCGGGCGCCGCCGCGGGATCCGCCGAAGCCACCCTCGCGCCGCGCCGGACGCCGCCCGTCGCCGCCGCGGTCGCCATCCGCGCCGCGCCGCGCCGGACGCGGCGAGCGCATGATTCCCCGCTCCGATGAACGCGAGCGCGATCCCTCGTCCGCATCCGCGTCGCCGCGGGCGAAACGGGCGGCACGCCGGACGACTTCGTCGGGCGACTGGCGCGCCCAACTGGGGGCGAAGATCTGGCTCAGATCCTGCATGCCATCGTCTTCCGGCACGCGCTTCTGCTCTTCGTTCATGCCCGGAATGTTATCCTGTGCGCCGGGTGCAGGTCAACACCGGAGCGGACGCCCTCCAAAAGTGTCCTTGATTTCACGGCGCCGCTGCCGCATCCTATGCTCCATGACTACCGCAGAAGCAAACCAATATGATGTTGTCGTGATCGGCGCCGGCCCGGGCGGCTACCCCGCGGCCATCCGCGCGGCCCAACTTGGGCGGCGCGTGGCGATTGTCGAGAAGGAAGCGCTCGGCGGGACCTGCCTGAACTGGGGCTGCATCCCCACCAAGACGCTGATCGCCTCGGCGGAATGCTACCGCCACGCCCGCGAGGGCGCCGGCCTGGGCGTCGACTGCGCCGGGGTCTCGTTCGACTACGCCCGCATGGTGGCCCGCAAGGGCGAGGTCGTCACCAAGCTGTCGGGCGGCATCCGGCAACTGCTGAAGGCCAATGGCGTCGAGTTGATTCCCGGCACGGCGCGGTTCGAGGGGCCGCAGCGCCTCTCCGTCCGCGATGCGGCCGGCGGCACCCGCTGGATACAAACCGGACAGACGATCATCGCCACCGGCAGCGTCTCGGCCATGCCGGGCTTCCTGCCGAAGCATCCCCGCGTGATCGAGAGCCGCGCGTTTCTCGACCGCACCGCGCTGCCGGCCTCGCTGGTGGTGCTCGGCGGCGGCGTGATCGGCTGCGAGT
>CAYPJN010000274.1:0-4307 GCA_964411055.1 uncultured Lentisphaerales bacterium
CCGGCGATGATCCCCTCGAGCACGATCGCCACGAGGTTGCCGCCGATGATCACCAGCACGCCCAGGAAGCCCCCGCCGGACGAGAGCTTCTCCACCTCGCGCGCCATCACGAAGGTCGCCATCAGCACGGCGGCATGGCTCATGGCATAGGCGGCCAGACGGACAAAGCTGATCGTGTTGGCCATGTAGCCCAGCATGGCCTCGAAGGCCTCTACCACCGACTCCATGGCCGCCTCGAGATAGCCCCCCGCCGCGGCCTGCGGATCGCGCCGGCGGCGCAGGGCATGCGTCAGGGGCTCGCGCATGGCCCAGGCCACGAGCGGCAGGACGACCACCAGCACGACTACCAGGCCGACCAGGCCGCGTTCCCGCAGGGCGGCATACTTGAGCAGCAGGCCCAGCACACCCCAGTAGAAGACCGCGCCGACTACGCCGTAGCTGTCGAGAAAGCCGCCGATCCAGTCGCGGCGGCGGAAGCGGTTGACGATGTTCAGGACGAGCCCCAGGCTGATGACGACCACTCCCAGCCCGATGGCGGCGGCCATCAGTGCCAACGGATTCCCCTCGAGCGGATCATGCCACAGGGCGTAGCGGCGGAACCATTCCAGGCCGAAGCAGCTTCCATAGACCAGGCCGAACAGCATGCTGGAGAAGCCAACTAGTATCAGCAGTGTGCCGGCATCCTTGACTTTCCGGCCGCGGCCGCGCGCAAGGGCCAGTCCGCCGCCCAGCACCAGCACCGCGCCATGCCCGACGTCGCCGAACATCATGCCGAACATCAGCATGTATGTGATGGCCACGAAAAGCGTGGGCTTGATCTCGCGGTAGCCGGGCAGGCCGTAGCCGGACAGCAGCATGCCGAATGGGCGCAGCAAACGCGAGTGGCGCAGCAGAACGGGCACCTGGTCGGAAGGCAACGCCTCGGCCGGGATGGTCTCGAACGCGCAGCAGCCGCCGGTCCACTCGCCGATGCGCGTCGCCACGCCGTCCGCCTGGTCTTCCGGCACCCAGCCGGTGACCAGCACCGTCTGCCGCGTGCGCGACAACTGTTCCTCGGCCTCGAACATCCGCATCTCGGCTGAGAGCATACGCTCCATCCGCGCCAGCGGCTGTGCGAGCGAGGCGCACAGGCCGATGCGCGCCAGTCGCACTTGCCGCAGCTCCTCGTCGGCGCGCTGCTGCTCCTCGCTGCTCTGAGCCAGCAGCATGCCTGCCGACACCCCGGACTTCGCCGGCACCTGTTCCGCCTGGAATCCCGCCTGGAGCAGCGCGGTTTCGAGGGCGAAACGACCGGTGCGGCTGGTGACCGCCATCAGCGCGCGGCGCTCCCCGCCGCGCGGCAGGGGCACCAGCACGACATTCTCCGCCACCCGTCCGCGCAGCGCCTCCAACTGCGCGTCGGGGATCGTGCCGACGGCGAAATGCAGGAAGGAGAAACGGTCGAGTTCGTCGAGGGGCAGCGCGACATCCCGGAAAGAGCCAAGCTGTTCGATCAACGTGCCGAGCTGGTCGCGGCGCGCCTGGGCGGCGCGCTGTCTTCCGGCCAGCGCGGCGAGGGTGGCCTCGTGCGCCGCGATCTCCGCCGCGACCTGCTCGATGGCGGGCTCCTCGCCGCCGGCCGGCGCGTCCGCGCCGCCGGCTTCCGCCGGGCACTCAAGGTTCCGCCGCAGGTCGCCGATGCGCGCGAGAAGCTGCCGGCAGCGCTCGCGCTCGGCGCTGCGGTCGGCAGGGGCCAGCAGCACGTCCTCCGTCTCGGTCGGCGCATGCATCAGATGAATGACGCCCAGACGTCCCAAGCCCTGCAGCACCGCGCGCTTGTCGCGATCCAGCACCACTACACGCATCTGGCGCATCGGCACCGGGCTAAACATGCGCAGTCTCCATGCCCGTCCGCGGCACAAGGCGCTGGCGCAGCCGCTGCGGATCAATGCCCAGGCGCATACCCTCGCAGAGCGTAATCAGATTGGCCAGCTCGATCCGCCGGATGGCGGCGAAACCGATCACCACGCCGACCGACATCTGGCTCTGCCGGAAGAGCGCGTTGGCCAGTTTGAGATAACGGTTCCAGGCCAGCGCCTCGATCGCCGCGGGCTCCGGTGGAAATCCGGCTGCGCCTGCCGAATCAAGCTGTGCGGCCAGCGTCCGCAAACCGTCCGCCTCATCCCCGGCCCCGATGACCTGCTCGATGGTCTCGCGTCCCGGTACGCCGTCCGGCACGCAGGCCGCGCGCAGCAGATCGGGCGGCAGGCTGTAGCTTTGTCGACCGCGGATCACGAGCATCGTGTTGAAGATGCCGGCCTCGTGCTCCGCGAGCCGCCGCACTCCCGCGCCATCCTCGCCGCCGACGGCGCCGGCATGCCGCAGCAGCCACCGCAGGTAGGCGCGGTCGAGGGCCGCCTCGGCCAGGAAGGGCTCCGTCGTGTCGATGAACGCATCTCCGGACTGCTCCAGAGCCGTGCGCAGGTGCGCGCCGGACGGCAGCAGGCTTTGCAGTCGCGCAAGGAGCGGCGCGCCATCCGGGCCGTCGGCATATGGTGCGAGGTCGAGAGCCAGGTCGTCCGGCAACTCGATCAAATGGGGCTTCACGGACTCGGGCGGCAGACGGCGGGCCATTCCCCGCGCAAGCACCTTGAGGTTCTCCACCTGGAACCGTGTCCGCTGCCAGCCTAGGAAATCGCCCCCCGCGCCGCCTACGCCCGCTGCCAGCATCCCCAGCTCGCGGAGATACGCATCGATCATGTGGCGCTGGAAGGGGATGGCCTGCCGGACCGCGCACCCGGGCACGATCCGCCGCGCCAGCTCGTCGACGGTGCGGATGCGGCAGAGGTCGTCAAGCCGCGCGCCCTCGGCCAGCAGGCTGCGTCGGCCGTGTAGCCGCGCAGCCAGGAAATCGAGATCCCGCTCTACCGCCCCCGGCATTGCTCAAGTTCCTTCATCCCGCCTGTAAGGTCACTGCCGAGACCACCAGACGGACGGCACGCTCTTGCTCACCGGCGTCCAGCCGCAGTTCCGCCTGCAGCTCGCGTCCGGCCGCCGCAAGTTGCTCGCGCTCCTGGGCGGCGGCGGCCGCGGTCGCCGCGTCGATGATCCGCACGGCCTCGGCGCGCGCCTCGGCGCGCCCGCGCTCCGCCAGCGCGGCGGCGGACTCGCGGCTCGACTGGATGATCGCCTCCGCCTCCTGCTGGGCGGTCTGCAGCACCGTCTTGGCTTCCGTTTCCGCGGCCAGCACACCCTGGATCACTTCGCGCATGGGTCAACCTTCCGGCGGCTACTCCGCCGCGTCGATGGCGTTGAGCACGTCCTTAACCGCGCGTGCCGATACCAGCGTGTTGTACAGGCCGGGGATCTTGAGCAGCCGCACCACCTCGGCGAGGGCGCGGACATGCGGCCCGGGATCGTTGGCGTTGGCCAGGATCATGATCACGACATGCACCAGCTCGCCGTCCACGGCGTCGAACTCGATGCCCGTCTCCGATGTGCCGAGCGCCACCGTCAGCGTCTTGATGGAAGGATCCTTGCCATGGGGAACGGCGCAGCCCCTGCCGATGCCCGTCGTGCCGGTCGACTCGCGCGTGGTGACCGCCGCCAGCGCGGCCTCGCGGCCGGCCAGGCGTCCGGAACGCACCAGCAGGTCGACGAGTTCCTCGAAACACTCTTCCTTGTCAACGCTCTCCAGTCCGACCTTGACCACGGACTCGTCCAGCAGATCGCGCAGGCGCATCAAAGCTCTCCCTCATGCGACCGCCGGAGCCCGGGGGGCGCCACCCGGCAGTCAGCTTTAAAATATTAGAGGCTCTTGCAAAACCCCCCGGTCGCTGCGCCTACTGGCCTGTCTGCCTGTATTGACGCACAGACCGGCTTGCGACCGGGGCGTTTTGTAAATTGAAGCGACCCGCTGCCCACCATGGGCCCGCCGGACGTTCCAACCTGCGCCCCGTCGTTTTCCGCGCAGAACATACCGCGCGCAAAACCATCGAGAGAAGTTTCCCACATTGCGGAGCGTTTGTCTACCCCCCAAAAAAACAGCGGTTCAGAAAATGGGGAAGCCGCAGAGGCAAGCGGCTGGTGGGAGTCGGCGGAGGAGATGCCGGGGCGCGCGTGGACGCCGCGCGTGTGCGGCGCGTGCGACAGACAGGTTTTTTTTGCGGCGGCTTCGTCTGGAGCGTGGACAGCCCGGATGCTCAGGCCGTGCTGAGGCGGATTTGGCCCGGCATGGGCAGATCTTCGGGGATGGCGTGGCGCCTAAGGGACTCGATCATCCGTTTCCCGAAGTTCAGGAACGTGTGGAAGGCCTCCCGGAAGACGGC
>CAYPJN010000275.1:0-4302 GCA_964411055.1 uncultured Lentisphaerales bacterium
ATCGGCGACAAGAGCTTCGGCAAGGCCTCCGTGCAGAAGATCCTGCCGCTGGCGACGCGCGAGCGCTGTCTGGTCAAGCTGACCACCGCCCACTACTACACGCCCGCCGGGCGCATGATCCACGGCAAGGGCATCGAGCCCGACATCGATGTGCCCCTGCCGCCGACCGCGTGGCGCAAGGTGCAGCTCAAACGCGATGCCGAGGAGCGACCGGCCGCCTATCCTCCGGAGCGGCGCGCGGATTTCGCGGACGCCGTGGATACCCAGCTCGAACGGGCGCTCGACGTTCTGGCGGCCCTGCGCATCTTCGTCGGCGACCGGACTGGTAAATGACTGTCCTAGGCATCGAGACGTCCTGCGACGAGACGGCGGCCGCCGTGGTGCGCGGCGGCCGCGAGGTGCTCGCCTCGGTTGTGTTCAGCCAGGTGCCGCTGCACCGTCCCTATGGCGGAGTCGTTCCGGAACTCGCCTCGCGCAGCCACATCGAGAAACTGCCCGGCGTGATCCTCGAGGCCATGGAGACCGCGAAAACCGACTGGACGGCGATCGACGCCGTGGCGGTCACCTACGGCCCCGGGCTGGCCAGCTCGCTGCTCGTCGGCCTCTCGGCCGCCAAGGGGCTGGCCTGTTCGCTCGGCAGGCCGCTGGTCGGCATCAACCATGTCGAGGCCCACATCCACAGCGTCTTCCTCTCTCCCGAGGCTCCCGATCCCGGAGCCGTCCTGCCGCTGCTGGCGCTGGTGGTCTCCGGCGGCCACTCGGCGCTCGTGCGCGTCGCGCCGGACCGGGGCTGCCGGGTGCTGGGCCAGACGCTGGACGATGCCGCCGGCGAGGCCTTCGACAAGGCGGCGACGCTGCTGGGGCTCGGCTATCCGGGCGGTCCGGCGCTGGAGCAGGCCGCGCGGCGCGCGGCGGGCGGCGGGGATGGTGTGGTCTTCCCGCAGGGACGGATCACTCCCGGCAATCCCGCGCTTGGCGATCTGCATGCCGGACTCTGCTTCAGCTTCAGCGGGCTCAAGACCGCCCTGATGACGCATCTCAAGCGCCATCCCGTGGCCGGCGAGGCGGACCGCGACGCGCTGGCGGCGGCGTACCAGGAGGCGATCGTCGGGGCGCTGGCGGCGCGCTGCGACCGCGCGCTCGCCGCCGGCGGATTCCGGGCGCTGGCCGCGGGCGGGGGCGTCGCGCTGAACAGCCCCCTGCGCGCCCGGCTGGCGCGCGTGGCGGCGCGCCATGGCGTGCCGCTGCTGCTGCCGCAGCCGCGCTTCTGCGGCGACAACGCCGCGATGATCGCGGCCCTGGCCGCTTCCGGCGCCGGCGTCCGCGGCGCGGCCGCCTTCGCGCTCGACGCCACACCCGGCCTGCGGCTGGGCGTATAGACGTGCATCTTTCTGAAAAGGACCACCCAATGGACTCTGCAACCTCGAAGAAGCCCATCAACCTCTGGCCGGATGCGCTTCCCGGCGCCTGCCGCCAGGACCAGATCTCGCATCCGGCCGCGCGGGAGATTCCCAGCCTGACGCCCTTCCTGTTGCCAGCGGACGGGCCGGCGCGTCCGCTGGTCATGGTCTTCCCAGGCGGCGGCTACGGCGGGCGCGCGGCGCACGAGGGCGTGCCCATTGCCGAGTGGCTGAACAGCATCGGCCTCCACGCCGCCGTTTGCGACTACCGGGTCTATCCGTGGCTGCATCCCACGCCCCTGATGGACGCGCAGCGCGCCATGCGCCTGGCGCGGGCGCATGCGGCCGCATGGAACGTCGATCCCGCGCGCATCGGCGTGATCGGCTTCAGCGCCGGCGGGCACCTGGCCTGCTCGGTCGCCAACTTCGGCGACGACGGTGAGGCGCACGCCGCCGATCCCGTCGCGCGGTGCTCCTCGCGCGTGCAGGCGCTGATCTCCTGCTACGCGGTGATAACCAGCGGCCCCAAGTCCCATACGGGTTCGTTCCGCAACCTGCTGGGCGAGAATCCCGATCCGGCGCTGCTGCACCGCCTCTCGATCGAGAACAGCGTCACGTCCTCCAATCCACCCGCCTTCATCTGGCACACCGCCAACGACGGCACGGTGCCGGTCGCCAACGCCTTGTGCTTCGCGGAGGCCCTCGCCGCCGCGAAGGTGTCCTTTGCGCTGCACGTCTATCCCGACGGCCGCCACGGACTCGGCCTCGCCCGCGGGGAATCGGGCACGGCCAGCGGCTGGACGCTCGCCTGCGAAGCCTGGCTGCGCGAGCGCGGCTGGCTGTAGCGCGGCCGGCTGCAGCGGCTGCAGCGGGCTTGTCGCGGCGGCGGCATTGGAGTATCATCACTCCATTCGTTTGACCGCGATGCCGCCACCGCCGGAAACGAGCCCTATGCCTACGCCGAACGCCGCCTTCCTGACATCGATCCTTACCCGCACGGGACTGCTCACGGAACAGCAGGTCGAGCAGGCGCTGCTGTCCGCGCCCTCCCTCGAAGGTGGACTGATCGCGGCGGTCGTCAGCGTGACCGGCTGCCGCGAGGCGGAGTTTCTGGAGAAACTGGCGCCGCTGCTCGGCATGGCCTTCACCCCGCTCGCGGGCCGCGAGCCCGAACCGGCCACGATCGAGAGACTCCCGCCGCGGGCCGTCTTCCAGTACGGCGTGGTGCCGGTCAGCCTCGACAACGGCGTGCTGACGGTGGCCACCGCCGATCCCTTCGACACCGGCATGGCCGACGGCCTGCGCCTGGCCGTCGGCGGCGCCGTGCGCCTGGCGCTCAGCACGCGCGAGGAGATCGGCAAGGCGGCGCGCAAGTACTACGGCGTCGGCGCCGACACCGTCGAGAAGATGATGGAGGACGGGCGTTTCGACGTCGATGTCGACGGCGACCTCTCGAAGGCCGACCTCAGCGAGCTGGGGCAGGAAGCCTCGATCGTGCGCTTCGTCAACCAGATCATCGCCGAGGCCGACCGCCAGGAGGCAACCGACATCCATTTCGAGCCGATGGAGGCGGAACTGCGCATCCGCTACCGCATCGACGGCATGCTGCACAAGGTCGACGTGCCGCCGCAGCTCAACCGCCTCAAGGCCGCCATAACTTCGCGCCTGAAGGTCATGGCCAATCTCGACATCGCCGAGAAGCGCCTGCCGATGGACGGGCGCATCGGCATCCGCGTCAACGGCCAGGACATCGATATCCGCGTCTCGACGATGCCGACGACCTACGGCGAGAGCGTCAGCCTCCGACTGCTGCAGAAGAGCGGCAACTTTGTCAGAATGGCCGATCTCGGCATGCGTCCCTACGACCTTGAGCATGTCTCCAAGATCATCCACCGCCCGAACGGCATCGTGCTCGTCACCGGCCCGACCGGCTCGGGCAAGACGACCTCGCTCTACGCCTTCCTGCACGAGATCAACCGCATGGACGTGCGCATCCTAACTGCCGAGGATCCGATCGAGTACGAGATGCCGGGGGTCAACCAGGTCGCGGTCAAGAGCGACATCGGGCTCACCTTCGCGCGCATCCTGCGCTCCTTCCTGCGCCAGGATCCCGACATCGTGATGGTCGGCGAAATCCGCGATTCCGAGACGGCGGAGATCGCCATCAACGCCTCGCTGACGGGCCATCTCGTGCTGAGCACGCTGCACACCAACGACGCCGCCGGCGCCTTCGTGCGCCTGATCGACATGGGCGTCGAGCCATTCCTGGTGGCCTCCGCCGTGGCCGGCGTGCTGGCGCAGCGCCTCGTGCGCCGGCTCTGCACGGTCTGCCGCCGGTCCGCGGCGCTGGCGGAGAAGCATTACGGCAACCTCGTCCTGCCCGAATTCGTCAAGCCCGGCGTGCAGATCCACGAGTCCGCGGGCTGCGAGCAATGCGGCCAGACGGGCTACCGCGGGCGCGGCGGCATATTCGAGCTGCTGCAGGTTACGGACGATATCGAGTCGCTGATCATCGCGCGCAGTTCATCGACGGATATCCGCGAGAAGGCGCTGGAGCAGGGCATGCGCACGCTGCGCGACGACGGCTGGCGCCGCGTGCTGAACGGCAGCACCACGCTCGAGGAGGTGCTGCGCGTGACCGAGGAGAGCGTGTAGGCATGGCCAACTTCGCCTATGTCGCCCTGGACAAGTCGGGCCGCCGCGTGGAGGGCACCGTCGAGGCGGCCGACCGGCGCGGGGCCATGCTGGCCGTCGAGAAACTGGGGCGGGTGCCCGTCTCCGTGACCGAAGCCAAGGCTGCGGCCGCGGAGCAGAAGGGCGCCTGGTGGCGCCTGTCGACGCGCCACGACCGCATGAAGCCCCACGAGGTCATGCTCTTCACGGCGGAGCTCAGCGACCTGCT
>CAYPJN010000276.1:0-4293 GCA_964411055.1 uncultured Lentisphaerales bacterium
CGCGGATGTAGTCGAGAACGCAGGCGCCATCCCCGTCCCGTTCAAAGGCGACGGTCCGGAAGAGGGTGAAGAAGAGCTGGAAATCGGCTTCGGCGCAGACCTGGCCGTCGTGGACCAGGTGGAAGACGAAGCAGGCATCGGCGGCGGCCTGCTCGGTATAGAGGCGCCACTCGTTGCCGTTGGTCAGGATGGCCCAGGAGAAGAAGCGACGTCCGGTCTCATCGCGGGCGTGGTTCAGGTAGTCCTGGATCTGCTGGCTGGGAAACAAGCCGGGAGTATCCTTGCTGGACATCCGGTCGAGGGGATGCAGCCATTTCTTGGCCTCGAGGACCGTCGTGCTGTGCCGTAAGAGGGTGGCGGCGTCGGTGGACGTGGTGGCGGCGGAAAAGGCGTCGTCCGATGCGAAGAGGCAGTAATCGGGACGCTTGCGAGTGCCCAGGTTTCCGGGCATGTTTTCCTGGGGAAGGCGGCACCAGCCGAGGGCGTCGAGCATCGGCTCCAGCAGGGCTGTGCAGGTGTATGCTTCGCCGCGACGCCGCAGGGCGTCGCCCTGTTCACGGACGAGTCGGCAGACGAGGGCATAGGCGGCGGCGCTCTCCGGCGGGGAGGCGAAGTGACGGGAGCCGCGAACGTGGCGGGCCAGATACGTTTTAGAGAACAACCCGCGCGTTTCGAAAGACGCCTGATAGCCTTCACCAGTCAGGGCCAGGGTAAGCTGGGCGTCGCTGGCGGCGTCTTGGCTGTCTCGTGGCATTTTGCTCGGCTTTCAGTCAGTAACATCTGGCGTTGCCGTTCGGCGGCAACATCACACGCATGGATGGCAGGATAGCGCGACGGAGCACGACCGACAAGGCGAAACCTTTGTGCAGCCACGACGTTCCGGTTGACGAGATGATCGAGGAAGGGATCGAAGCGGCCTAAGTGCGCTTCGGTTCATTTTTGAAGCAGTTCTTCCAAGTTCTCGCGGGTCAGCAGGGCTGCGTCCTGCGGCCTTTCCAGGAAGGGACTGACATCGTCGCGCACTGCTTGCAGGTTCAACTTGCCCAGCCGCTTTCCCACGAGTTCTCTCCAGGAATGCGCATCAAGCACTCCTTTCCCCTGCGTCTGATCCAGCGCATTTTGCATCAAGTTCAGATTCGGCACTACCGGCGGGCGTTGCGAGAAATACCACACCAGATCGTACCAATCCCGTCCCTTGGCGTACTTGCGCGTGAGGACGGCGTGAAGCTTGCCCGCAAGCAGTGAAGGCCTGTCGTAGTACTGCAACAAGAAGGTCAAGTGACGGGTGATAATCCGCCGCTCGCAAAGTGCCCCCGCAGGTGGCCGTGTGTCGATCTCCACCTTGATGGCCAGCTTTTCGGCGGGTTGTCCCGAAAGCCCCGCCTCGTGCAGCAGCCCTGCCAGACGCACCCACCCCGTATGCACCACTTTGTGGTCATTCCAAGTTACCTCCGTGCGAAATCCGGCCAGTACGAGATCGCGCTTCACTTTGGCCATCCACTCCCGGCCCGCATAGCCTTCATCTGAAACCGAAGAGAAGTCGAGATATTCCGAGAACCGCGGCAGGCCATGCAGAAAACGCAAGGCAGTGCCCCCGACAAACGCCAGCGATCTGAAGGCCTCGCACTCGTGGAACGAGCGTAAAACATGTGCCTGCAGATACTCCCGCAGCAGATTGAGAGCCGCACCGCGATCGGGGGCTCCCCGCACCAGCGCGAGCGCCTGTTCTTTCATAACGTCACCGTTCCTTCCGCCTCGTCCATGGCCAGATTGATCCAGCGCCGGGTAGCGTGGTCGAGGCGCGGGCTGTGGAAACGCGCCGCATAGGCCTTCAGCCGTGGCGCATTGATCTCACCCATGTTCTGGTACCGCATTTCCTTCAGGCGCGCCTCCGTCCATTCTCCGGAGGACAGATGCCAGTGATCCAACAGTGCCTTCTCCGGCTCGGCCACGACCACATCGGTCCCGCTCAGTACAACCGTCCGGTAACCGAAGAAGAACGCTTGATTGACGTTTCGATAGTCGAAGACTCCAAACTGGTTTTCAAAGCGGCGCGGCACGCGCGACGTCACGCTGGTCAGCCAGACCACCCGCTCCGGTATCAGATCATAATACCCCAGAGCCCATAACCCGCTTAGATATGAAGGCGTGTAAAGACGCCCCGCCAAAGTGGTTGCATCCAGCGGTACGCGACGATAGAACTCCCCCAAAGTGTAGATCCCGCGACGCAGTCCGATCACCTTGTTCTGCGCCATCCAGCGCGAGAGTTGCACCCGGATCGTTTCACGCCGGTCGTCGAAGGCCTGCGTCAGCATGGGCATGTCAAAACAGGGCAAATGCCCCGTCAATTTAACCAGCTCGTCGAAATTCATAAACGAAAGATAACAAATGTGATGTTTTATGTAAATAAAATAATTTGATATAGGGGAACTCCCCGTTCTGGGGCGTGGCCCTGGCTGGGATGGGGCGCGCCGATGGCGCTGTTGAAGGCCACCCCGGATGGGGGGAAATGGGAGGCAGCGTTATTCGCGCATACGGAACCAGCGGCGGAGCAGGGACAGCTCGCGCGCCAGCGTGGCGTCGATGGTCTCGCCGTCGTGGCGGCACGATTCAAGCGAGACCCAGCCGTCGTAGCCGCGCTCCAGCAGCATCCCGGCGACCTCCGCGTTGTGTATGACACCCTCGCCGAGACGGCTGTTCTCGAAAAAGGCCTTGGATGTCGCGGTCGCCGGATGCGTGGCGGACGTCCAGTCCTTGAAGTGGCACATCTCGATTCGGTCGTAGCAGTCGGCCAGATTATCCTCGGCGCGCTCGCCGACCGCCAGGAAATTGCCGGTGTCGAAAACCATTTTGACGCGGCTGCCGGAGCGCTCCAGCACATCGAGACAGTCAACCTTGCGGCAGATCAGATCGGGCGAAAGCCCGTAGTTCTCGATCGCCAGCACGACTCCGTGCTTGCGCGTGTAGGTGTCGTATGCCTCGCCCAGTAGGTCGGCGATCATCTTGCGTCCGTCGGCCGGCGTCACGCCCTCGACCAGGTGGCTGCCGGCGCAGTGGGCGACGGAGGCGCCGTGCTCGGCGCAGATGTCAAGACCGCGCCGGAGTTCGTCCTGCGCGCGGCGGCGGTCGGGCGCGCCCTTGTGGACCAGATTACAGATCACGTCCACGGCGACCAGCCGCAGGTTGTGCTCCGCGATCCAGCGGGGAAAGTCGCGGGCGAAGGCCGGGTCGCTATAAAAATCGCCGTCGTAAACCTCGACGCCCCGGGCGCCATGCGAGGCCAGGATGGCGAACAGATCGTGGGGCTTGTGGATGCCATCCTCCCACCAGCCGAAGGATGTCATCACGCAGAATTGGATCATCGGGTTACCTCCAGAAGGGATTTGGCGGTGTTTGCCGTAAGTTTCAGAGGAGAAGCGAAACACAGACTGTCCGCGTCGGCGCTCAGGGTGACGGGCTTTCCGCCCAGCCGGGCCGACGTGCCGGAGGAGAGTCCCGGCAGGGAGAACCGGCGCAGCGTTATAGTGCCGCCGAGCAGCTTCAGCTCCGCGCGCTCCGCGCCCAGTTCGAAGAGGCCCCAGGCCTCTCCCGCGGACCAGAAGGTGCGGAACGGCATGGGCATGCCCGGCCGGGGGGCGAAGCCGATGCGTCCCTCGGTCAGGTCGAAGGAGAAGCCGCTCATGATGGGCAACAGGGCATAGCTGGCCATGGAGCGGGCGTAGTTGCTGCCGCACTCGATCTCGTTCCACGGGTTGCGGTGGCGGCCGTCATATCGGTCGCGGACACCGGCGACCACGCGCAGGCCCTCGTCGAGGAGTCCGCGCGAGATCATCAGCGCGGCCGCCGCGTACTCGAAGCCGTGCATGGCCTCCTGAGCGTAGGGAACGGGGATCACCGGACGCCGCCGCCCCTCCGGCCAGGAGCAGATGATCAGGCCGTTCTCGTCATTTAGTCCGAAGACCCGGCAGGGGTTGACAAGGTCGCGCAGCGGACTGGCGAAATTGTGGCGGAAGATGGCTGCCACGGCCGAGCGGACACGCGCGGGGTCGAAGATGTCGCCAAGCCCGTAGAGGTCGGCGTGCAACTGCGCCAGCACTTGGTCGATGCCGCAACCTTCGCCGATCTGGTATTTAACCTCGTCATGCTCCGCATTCCAGTAGGTGGCCGTCACGCCATGGGCGTCGAGGGGCGCGCGGTCAGCCAGGTTGATTCGCTGAAAGTAGTACTCGCCGTTGAAGAGGTTCGCCTCCAGCCACTCCTGTCCGCGGCGGGCGATGGCGTCGTACTCGGCGG
>CAYPJN010000277.1:0-4246 GCA_964411055.1 uncultured Lentisphaerales bacterium
CCCTGCGCGCCCGCGAGCAGTGCGCCGTAGACCATGCTCTTGCTCATGGCCGAGGCGGTGTGGCCGCAATTGACGTGCGCGATCTCGTGCCCCAGCACCGCCGCCAGCTGCGCCTCGTTCTCCAGCTCGGCCAGCATGCCGCGCGTGATGGCGATCGTGCCGTCGGGAAAGGCGTAGGCGTTGACGTAGACGGCGTTGACCACCTGGAAGCTGAAGGGCATGTCCGGGAAGACGACATCCGCGGAAGTAAGCGTCGCGACGAGCTTGCGCCCGATCTGCGTGACGTAGGCGTTGGCCTGCGCGTCGGCCACGACGCCGTGGTCGGCGGCGAACTGCGACGGCACGGCCTCGCGCGCCAGCGCCAGCAACTGGCCCTTGCCGACCATGCTGAACTGCTGCTTCCCCGTGATCGGGTTGGTGACGCAGCTCGCGGCGAGCAGCGCCGCCGCGCCGAGCGCCAAGAGCGTGCGGCCACTCTTTGAAATGCCGCGGTTTCGGTCTTGATAGTTCATTTCAGGCATCTTCGCCATCCTCGGCAGGATCCGCCCGCATCATTGCGGCAGATGGGGTATTGAATACTCGTAGCCGTCGCCGTACCCGGGAGTGGAGGGTGCCACCGGGAGCATGCCGTTGCCGGGTGCGGCGATCTTCATCGTCCGTTTGAATACCTGTCTGCCGGAAGCGGCATAGAGCACATGGCCTTTCAGCACGACACGGTCGGCGGGCAGGTCGCCGGGCAGCGGCATGATGGAATCGACCATGCCGAACGAGATGATGCCCTGGATGCCGAGCTCGGTGGCGGCGAAGACGCGGTCGCCGTGCCCCATGCACAAATCCGAGGCTCCGAGAATACGGCAGTCATGCGCCAGATGCAGCGGGGCGAGCTTGTAGCAGGCAGCCAGCGAGCCGTCCGGCTGGATGGTCATGGCATAGACGAAGCGGCGTGCGCGGTCGGCGACATAGAGCCGCCAGAGATCCGAAGAGAGCGCGAGCGCGGAAATGTCGCCAAATGCGGATGCGACACTCCTCTTTTCGCCGGAGGCGGACGTGAAGATGATGTGGCCGCCCTCTGCTCTGTATGTGCCGGCGGCTGTCGTGACCGACGCCGGACGGGGCGGGAGTTTTTCGTCCGTCGCCGTCCATGCGCTGTCCCCCGGCAGAAGCTGGTTGAGCCGGATCTGCCTGTGCAGCGGCCTGACGGGAACGGTGGCGTAGTTCGCCCAGAGGAACGTCATCATTCGCCGCAACAAGGCCGGATGGGATCGTCGGGCGCAATGGCCCTCGTTCGGGAAGACCTCGAAGCGGAAGTCGTAGCCGGCGAAAGCGAAGGCCTTTGCCGCGTTGCAGGCCGCATAGTACGAGCTGCCGAAAAAGTAATCCGGCTCCGTCGTGCCGACGGTGAGGTATATGCGGATGGGGCGCGGCTCGGTCTTGCGGAGCAGAACCATCGGTTCCTCGCCGCCGCGCATGGCGCTGAACGTCGGGCTGCTGAGGTAAGTCCTGCGGAAGAAGTCGTTGCGGAACCATACCGCGTTCCAGGCGCAGAGTCCGCCGGATGAACCGCCGGTGATGAAATGCATGTCGGGGTCGGGCGACAGGGCGACACCGGCCGCACGGCAGGCGTCGGGAACGATTTCCTCGACGAGGAGATCGGAGTATTCGCGTCCGTACTGGTCGAATTCCTCGCACCGCATGCCGCGCTCGGCGCCGCCCTCCATGGTCGGCGGCAGTCTGCCCGAGCCGCAGAATAGGAACAGCCCTGGAGGCATGAGGCCCTCGTCGATGAACGGTTCCAGAATGGCGCTAAGCTGGACTGCGTCGTACTCCAGCAGAACATAGAGCGCCAATCCAGTCTTCTGCTTCGCCGCGGCGACCGGCAGGTATACGCTGTATTCGAACACCGTCCCGGGCTCGTATGCCTTGCCGGCAATCGAAAGTCCCGCCAGATAAGTGCCCGGCAGTCTGATGTCCTGTTCACCCATGGCCAAGTCCTTTCAAAATGAACAGTCGCAACCGAAGAATGCAGTTTCTCTTCGTGCCCTTCGTGATCTTCGTGGTGAATCTTGCCGCATCAGCGCTACCGGAGCGCGGCGACGGGCACGATCGATAGCGCGCTATGGTGTTTCTCCGATGAATAGATGATGTAGAGCCGCCCATCGTACTCGATGGCGCAGGGGTAGGACCATTCGGGGCCGATACCTTCGCGCGCGTCGGGGCCGCGGCGGATCAGCCAGGCCCGCGAGAGCCGGTCCGCACCGGAGTCGCCGACGGCCAGGGCCAGCAGGTTGCGCCGGCGGCCGGCTTCGGGATCGGGCAGGTTCCAGATCAGGTAGCGCTGGCCGGTGCTGAGCGTGCCCGCGTAGAGTTTGGAGGGCTCCTGGGGCAGGTTCGCGCGGCACGGTTCCGACCAGGTCTCGCCCCCGTCCTCGCTCCGGCAAACGAAACCGCCCCGGATGAAGGCCGTGACCCGCGGGCCGTCGACCCACAGTGCTGTTTCAGGAAAAGGCTCGAACGGGGCCAGCGGCTTCCGCACGAGTGGCACCAGCCGCCAGGGCACCGTCAGATTGCTGCCGGACGAAATGGCCACGGCCGGGATCTCGGGCTTGGTTCCGGGAGCCTCGGCCATGCGCCCGCCCATGATGAAGCGGCCGCCGGGCAGCGGCTGCGGTGCCGTGTTGGCGATGAAGGGGCCGGTAATGACGCCCTGCCGCGTCCAGGTGCGGCGGTCGCCGTCCCAGGCGAAAGCCACGCAATCGAGCACGAGGTCCGCTCCGCGCATGCGGGTAACAAAGGCCAGGAGCCGGCCCGCGTGCGAGGCAAGGGTGACGGGAACGTAGAGGATATCCTCGCCGTCGGAATCGGCGGCGACGACCTCGGGCGCCGACCATGTGCGGCCGCCGTCGCGTGAGCGGCGCGCGCGGATGCAGGAGATTCCCTCCATTTCGCCGCGGGGACAGTTGTACCAGGCCGCGACGAGCTCGCCGTCATGCCAGGCGACCGCGTTGTCGTGCAGGAAGCCGAAGGCGGCGTCCGCGCGATGCACGACGACCTGCCGCAGACCGGCGGGTTCCGCCAGCCTTGCAGCCTCCGGCACGGGGATCTCAGGGGCCCATGGTCCGAAAAAAGGCATCATGCCGCGTCACCTCTGCTGGAGCGTCAGTTCGCCAAAGCCCGCCACCTGGTGGACGAACCCGCCGCCCCAGCTCGACTGCTCGCGCTTGGAGACCGGTTGGCCCTCCTTGTCGCGGCTGCCGTCCGTGTAGTACTTCGAGCGGTAGGCGAGGAAACGCAGCTTGTTGTTCTCGGTGAGATTGCATCCGATCGCATCGAGCGGGATCGTCACGAGCATCTCCCAGCGGTCCTTTGAGCGCGCCACGCGGCGCGTCCAGGCTGCCGACCAGGAGCCGTCGTAGCCCTTGGCCTCGTAGACCGCGGCGTTGCCGACGTCGAAAGCGAATTGGTAGTACTCCCCGGTGCGGGGGTTGGCCAGGAAAAGCTCGATATGGTCGCCCCGCGGGAAGGTCTCGGCGCCGTCCTCGCGTGGCCGGGTGCCCTCCAGCGTCGCCATGTCCGTGGCAAAGGCCGTCATGCGGAGGCAGAGGCTGCGGCTGTCGTGCAGCAGCCGCGCTTCCGTCTGGAAGAGGGCGTTGGAACCCTTCTGGCCGCCGGCGCAGATCCGGAAGCTGTCGGCGCTGCCGGCGCGTTTCCAGGCCTCGGCGCCGAAGTCGAGCTGGGCCGCGTCCTCCTGGTAGGGGACGTTGGCGCGGACGGTGGTGTCGGCACGGGCGAAGGCGATCCACTCCTCGAAGCGCGCGCGCTGGCGGCGGATCAGCTCGCGCGAGACGGGGTGACGCGCCAGCCGTTCGGCCTCCTCGAGCGCCTGGCGGCAGGGCTTCTCGATGCCCGCCTCGACGATGTACATCCGGCCCATGCTGTTGCCGTCGTCGCTGTAGACGGAAGGGAAGCTGCTGGCGAACCAGCTACGCCGGATGAGCCCGAAGTAGGTGTGCATGGGACGCGCGGCCTCGCGGAAAGTGCGCTTGAGGTACTCGTTGCGCAGCGTATTGACGTTCTGATCGGGATTCCACCAGAGGCGGCTGATGACCCACATGGTCATGGCCGAGGCGTCCCAGACGCGATCGGGATGGGCCTGGTGCGGCTTGTCGACGGGCAGCTCGGAGTGGAACTCGCGGATGCCGTTGGTCAGGCAGAACTGGAGATCCTCCTGCACCGTGAACTCGATGGG
>CAYPJN010000278.1:0-1753 GCA_964411055.1 uncultured Lentisphaerales bacterium
GTTGATGTCGCGGGTGTCGCCGAGCGTGCCGCTGGGGTAGACCGTCACGTCGAAGCGGCCATCGGTGTCGGTGCGCATCTGATCGGCGAAACGGTTGGCCCAGGCCGTCATGAAGTCGCCATCCAACTCCTCGGAGGCGAACTTCACCTTCACCACGGCTTCGTCGCTAACCGGTTTCGGGCCGCACCCCGCTGCGGCCATCAGGACGGCCGCCAGTGCCGCGATGGTCTTGCCGACATGAAAATCTCGCCAGTTGCCTGCGTCTTGCATATCTCCGCGCTCCTCTTTTCGTGAACGACTGTTCTCCCGCGGGAGAGAGCATCGACGCAGATACGCATGGGCAACGCACCACGGACTTCGATGGCCGAACATCCAGGTTGTGTGTTGAGATAATATTTTGCCGTATTTCACAGGAAAAGGCAAGCTCGGATGACAGCTCGGATGCAGCTCGGATGCGTGCGTTAAACGTTCAGCGTTCTTCTCCCCCTTCGTGTCCTTCGTGCTCTTCGTGGTGAATCTCCCCCGCGCCTCGGCTCGCTGGGGACAGCTCGCCCCACCTTTTGGAACACACTTCAGCGTTCTTCCCTGAAAGTGCTGGGATCGATTATGATTACGAGGACGAGGACGAAGAGCCCCGTTGGAAATTCACGAGCCCCGCTTTCAAAGAGGAAACGCAACCCCCACATGCACAGCAGCCTTGCTGACCCGTGGCGGCTCGCCTATGATTCCGGCATGAACACCTGGCGCACCCCTCTGCTGCCGCTGCTCGGTCTCGCGGCCGTGCTGACCGCCTGCCGTCCCGCGACGCCTCCGGCCGTGCCGGCCACGCTCCGCTGGCCGGTCATGAGCACCGTGGCCGAATTCTCGCTCCCTGCGCCGGCGGCCACCAATCTGTCTCTGCTGCAACCCGTGGTCACCGGGCACTTCGCCGCTGTCGAACGCACGCTGAGCGTGTTCCTTCCCGCGAGCGACCTCGCCCGCCTCAACCGCCTCGGCGACACCAACGCGGCCGTGGCAATCGACGACATGACCGCCGACGTGCTGGCCTATGCCTTGCGGGTCGCGCGCGAAAGCGGGGGTGCCTTCGACCCGACCATCGCGCCGCTGATGGCCTGCTGGGGGTTCCGCGGCGGCGAAACCCCGGCGGCGCCGCCCGCTGCGGACGTCCTCCGCGCCGCACGTCAGCGAACCGGCTGGCAGCATCTCCGGCTGACGCCGCGCGCCTCGCCGGAGGAGGCCCCCACGCTAAGGATGCTGGCGCCGGGAATGCAACTCGACCTCGGCGGCATCGCCAAGGGCTACGCCGTCGACCGCGCCTTCCGCGCCTTGCGGGAAAGGGGGGAGAACGATTTCCTGATCAACCTGGCCGGCAACATGCGCGCCCATGGCCGGCCCGAAACCTCGCGCTCCGGCTGGCGCATCGGCATCCGCAACCCCTTCGCCGAGGGTACCTGGTTCGGCACAATTACGCTGGCCGACGGCGAGGGCATAGCCACCTCGGGCAGCTACGAGCGCTACATCCTCATCAACGGCGTGCGCCACGGGCACATCCTCGATCCGCGCGCCGGAAGGCCGGTTGCCGGCATGATCTCGGTGACCGTCGTGGCCGCCTCCGCCATGGAAGCCGACGCCCTCTCGACTACCCTCTTCGTCCTCGGCCCCGAGGCTGGGCTCGAACTGCTTCAATCGCACCCCGGCTGCGGAGCGATCTTCGTGCCGGACACGCACCCCCGCCGGCTGCGGATCACCCGCG
>CAYPJN010000278.1:1763-4218 GCA_964411055.1 uncultured Lentisphaerales bacterium
CCATAGAGTGGTTATAGGGGCAGGATTCAGGGTTCAGGGTTCAGGGCTCAGGGTTCGGGGTCAGGGATTGCTGATGCATGCGCGGTTCTGCAATCGCCTCCACCAACCATCAACCACCAACCACCAACCATCAACCATCAACCCTGAACCCCGCCGCCGGGCGCGCGCGGTAGCCGGCGGCGCCGACAGGCAGCCCCTGGCCGCGGAAGATCAGCTCGAAGTCGGTCTGTTCCTCCGGCGCGCGCTCCATGGCGGGCACGGCCTCGAAGCGCGGGTCGTCGTCGAGTTGGCGCCGCATCTCCTCGAAGTAGTCCAGGTGGTCCGTGGCCACCTGTAACTCGCCGCCGGGCACGAGACGCGTCCATAGCAGCGTGCGGAAGGCCTCGTCGAAGACCCGGCGCTTGTGGTGGCGTCGTTTGGGCCAGGGGTCGGGAAATAGCAGGTAGAAGCGCTGGACGGCGTGCTCGGGTATGAAATAGCGCAGCGTATAGGCGGCCTCGAGCCTGACGAGGCGCAGGTTGGCGAGTCCGCCGCGCAGCGCCTTACGGTCGATCTTGCGGACGCGCAGCAGCAGACGCTCGATGCCGAGGTACTGGACGTCCGGGTGGGCGGCGGCGCGGGCCAGCAGGAAACGTCCCTTGCCGCATCCGATGTCCACCTCGACCGGGCGCGACGGGTCAAAGATATTATGGAACTCCGCCAGATCCGTCAGGTGCGACTGCCGGACTATGCAGGACTGTATGTCGCCGCCTGGTGCCGGCGGCGCGTCGGGCGCAAGGCTCATCGGGAGAACCGGATGCGGAAAAGGCGCTGCCAGAAACCCTTGGGCTTGCTTTCCATGGCGCGCTCTATGTAGTCGAGAGCGAAGAGCCTGAAGTGGGCGATGCCTACCTTCGGCGTGAACTCCAGCACCGCCTCGTAGAGCCCCTCGCGACCGAGTGCGCAGAGCCGGTTGATCTCCTTGACATTCTCGGGCCCGCCGGCGCGCTTTTCCGCCAGCGTGCGTATCAGCGGCCGGAACTTGCGCGCCAGTTGCATGTGCTCCCGCAGGTCGCCCGCCTGGCACTTGGTCAGGCAACGCTCCAGAAAATCGAGCTCGGCAATCCGCCCGCTCGGATCCACGCTGCTGTGCAATTTTAAGGGAGCATTCATGGTTGTCAGGATGATATCAGGAATCTATTTGTTGGCAAATAGAATTTGTCCGCTCATTCGGCCACGTAGATTCCCATTGGACAGGCGACGGAGCGCTCGGCATTGCCCATCTGGCGGTTGAGCTTGTGCAGGTTGGGCGTCGCGAGCGACTTGAGATCGGTGTTCAGCGGATCGGGCTCCGGATCCCAGCAGAAGAGCGTCGTCGAGCCGCCGCCGTCCATGTTCATGCCGTCGTCGGCGCCAAAGTGGCGCAGCCATGCGGCCACCTCGTAGGTGTTGGCGCCCATGCTGTAATCCGGCTGGCGCCCGTCGACGACAAAGAGATAGAGGTAGCGCTTGTCGCGCGAGAGGCCAAAACCAGTGCGCGGTGCCAGGCTGGCCGGATTGTTCTTCGCCAGAATGATCCCGTTGGTCATCACGACGCCGAAGCCCGAGACCGCCGTCTGAATGTTGGTCACGGGCTCGTCCCGGCCGAAATTACGGAATTCGACGCGACCGTTCTTGTAGACCACGAAACTGGGATAGCCGATGGCGGGGGCGATTATCTCGCCATCCTTGACGATCAGCCCGGTTTCGTCGGCGTACTTGTGGTTCCATGGCGCCTCCCATGGACTCCACGGCGTGGTGTTGACTCCGACGATCATGTTCAGTCCCAGCCCCCCCCCGGCCGCGGGCCGCCGCGCATCCAGCATATAACTGCGCACGGTCTGGCGCCGCGTACGGATGCGGAACGGCTTGTCGGGACATTCGGGCATCGGCTCGCCCCAGTTTTCGGGGCGTCCGGAAATATGGAACCGCAGCCGCTTGTCCGCGAGGTCGACCCGCACGCAACTGCCCTTCATCAGGCGCGGCTGCTCCGCGGCGAAGGATGTGCGCATGATGGATGGGTGCACGGCCGTGGCCTTCGACCAGTCGAAGCGCCGTTCCAGGATATCCGTGCCTCCCGCCGGGGCAGGCGTTGCCTGCGGTCGCTCCGGGCGCGTGGCGACGCACCCCGTGCCCGCCAGGAGCAGGCTGGTCAGCAACATAAAATGAACGACGACCATGGGAGCCGAAAGGATGCGTTTCATGGCGCATAGCTTCGCACAGGAGACTCTGCGTGGCAAGGTTGGCTTTGACTTCCGCGCACAGACCCGCTAAAGTCTCTCCGTCAAGCGTTGCCCTGTGCCGTTGGAGCTGGACGATGAGCCCGAACACCACCCCCACCCTGCCGAACCGGCCCGGCGAGGCGGATACCGCCCTCGTTGTTTTCGCCGCCCCCGATTTCTGGAGCAGCCTGCAAAGCCTTGCGTGGTGCCTGGCG
>CAYPJN010000279.1:0-4135 GCA_964411055.1 uncultured Lentisphaerales bacterium
GCGCTGGCGGTGGCGGGTCTCGGTGATCTCGTGCTGATCTCCAACGGCGTCTTTGCCGTGACCAACGAGATGATCATCGCCCAAGGCGTGACGATCCGCGGCATGAATGGCGCCGAAGACACGGTCTTGCGCCGTTCGGGGTCGGCGAACTACCGTCTCCTGCAGCTCGCCCATGCCGACGCGCGCGTGGAAGGGGTCACGCTGACGAATGGCAAACTGGCCACGTTGGCAAAAGGCGCGGGCGTCTATATCAATGGCGCCGGCACGCTGGCCGACTGCATCGTGAGCAACAATTTTACGGATTACCATTCGTATGGCACTGGCGTTCGCATCGACAACGGCGGGCTCGTCGAGCGCTGCCGCATTCTGGACAACACCACGGTCCGCGGCGACGGCATCGGTGTCTACTGCTCCAACGGGGGTGTTCTGCGCGATTGCCTGATCGCCGGCAACCACCCGACCTATACGTTCGACGCCACCTACGAGTCCAAGTATGGCGCCGTCTATCTGAACAACGGCGGAGTGCTCCAGAACTGCACGATCACGGGCAACGACAACTGGCTTTGTGGCGGCGTCTACAGCTCCAACGCCAAAGGCGGGCTGGTCAATTGCGTCGTGCTGGGCAATCTGAGCCTTTTCGGCTCCGGGCCGGGCAACCCCGACTGGTACGGCACGACGACGGCTTGGACCAATGTCTGCACCTCGGTCGCGGCCGGCGTGTCGCCGCTGGTTGCCACCGCGGCAAACGTGTTCCGGGATGCCGACGCGGGCGACTGGCGTCCGCGGGCGATTTCACCGGCCCGCGACGCGGGAACCACCAACAGCGTCTGGACGCCGACCGACAACGATCTGGCCGGGGCGTCGCGCATCCAGGGCGCCGCCGTCGATTGCGGCGCGTTCGAATACGCCCCGCAGCCCGCCTGCGACATCCTCTGCAGCCAGACGCAGGCGCTTGGCGCGGCCTCCATTACGGTGACGGCCTTTGTCGACGGTCTTAACGGGGGCGAAACGGTGACGACCTACACCTGGATCTTTGGCGGATCCCTGGCGCCGACCTCCGGTCCCTCGGACAGCGTGACCCGTGCCTTCCCGCCCGGGCGTTACACGGTCGATCTGACAGTCCAGACATCCCTGCGCACACTTTCGATGGCGCGAACCAACCTGATCCATGTGGCGCCGGCCGTCGCCTATGTGGTGCCGGTCGAGACGCCGGACCATCAGGCGCAGATGCCCTACGATTCCTGGGCGTGCGCCGCGACCAACATTCAGGATGCGATCGACCTCGGGCTCGACGGCACGCTGGTGCTCGTCTCCAACGGCACTTACGAGATCAGCCGGCAGCTCGAACTCGCGCACGGCATCCAGGTGCGCAGCCTTGCCGGCGCGGCGGAGACCACGATCAGCGGGGCGAAGGGCAGCAAGTGCCGGCTCTGGTTGCTTGCGCATGCCGATGCGGTGGTCGAGGGCTTGACGCTGACGCGCGCCTACAATGGCATGCTCGCTAGCGGCGGCGCGGGCGGCGGCGCGCTCCTGGTGAATGGCGGCACGATCCGGGACTGCACCCTCACGCGGAATACGGGCAGCATGAAGCTGGCCGGAGTGGGGGCCTATCTGTACAAAGGCGGCACGCTCTCCCGCTGTGTCATTACCAACAACTACGTCAGCCGCGGCCCGGGCACGGGTGTCTATCTGAACGGCGGCGGACTGGTCGAGAACAGCCTGATTGCCTACAACTACTATCTCGGCACCTATGATTACTACTCGGGCGGCGGAGCATACCTCTCCAGCTCCCCCGCGACGATCCGCAGTTGCACGGTCATCGGCAACACCAACCGCTATGCGGGCGGCATCTACGCGGGCAGCGGCGCGAAAGTCGAGAATTGCATTGTCCGAGACAATGACGCCTGGGACAGCGCCACATCTGAGGCGGGGCGCGATTACGTGATCGTGACGCCGGCCAATGCGTTCAATCTTTGCACGCCGGTCTCCGTCGGCACGGGATGCGTCACCAATGCGCCGCTCTTCGTGGACGCGCCGCACCGCAACTATCGTCTGAAAGCCGCCTCGCCCGGCCGCGACCAGGGGCTGAACCAGGTGTGGATGACCGACGCGCTCGACCTCGACGGCGCGCCGCGCATTGATCGCAAGATCGTCGACATCGGCGCCTACGAAACACCCTATGTTCCCCGGGGCAGCGTGATTATTATACAATAAACTGAATGTGTGCCTGTCCCGATATTGCCGTCCGGGGCGTTGCGCCTGCTGGTCTTCGATGCGGTGGGGCAGTATGGGCGGTGCTTGCGCCATAGAGCGTAAACCATTAGAATCGCCCGCATGTTCACCGGTTTGATCCAGCAGGCGGGGCGCATGCAGGGCCTGGAGCGCTCCGGCGGCGGCTGGCGGCTCGCCATCCGCTGTCAGCCGTGGCCGGATCCGCTCGTCGTCGGCGAGAGCATGGCCGTACAGGGCGCCTGCCTGACCCTCGTCGAGACGCGGCCCGACGGCTTCGTGGCCGACCTGCTGGACGAGACCCTCTCCCGCACGGCGCTGCGCCACCTGCAACCCGGCGCGCGCGTCAACCTCGAACGCGCCCTCCGGCTGGGCGACCGGCTCGGCGGGCACCTGGTCAGCGGCCACGTCGACGAGACGGGCCGGGTGGCGGACATCGCCAGGCACGGGCGCGACATCGGCCTCACCGTGGCCTGCAGCCGGGCGCTGGCCCGCATGACCGTCATGAAGGGATCCATCGCGATCGACGGCGTCAGCCTGACGGTCACGGCACTCGGGCGCGAATCGGTCGCAGTGGAGATCATCCCGCACACCTGGGAGGCGACCAGCCTGGGCGAGCGCCAGCCGGGCGATCCCGTCAATCTCGAGGCCGACCTGATCGGCAAGCACGTCGCACGGATGCTGGAGGGCGACGGCCCCGAAGGCACGCGGGAGAGCCGCGTGAACGAGGATCTGCTGCGCCAGAGCGGTTTTCTGGCGTAGACTAATGCGTAAAGGAGAACGATGAAGGCAACGTCAACGACTCTGCTGATCGCCGCGGTGTTGATCGGTTTCGCCGTCGGCGCGGTGGTCGGCCGCAGTCTGCTGGCGCCGCGGCCACCGCGGCCGGCCCCGGTACCCACGCCGGTTGTCGTCGCGGTGGAGCAACCGCCCGCCGGTGAGGCGGCCGGCGAGGCCCTGCGTCGCCAGATCGCCGATCTCGAACGCAGCCTGTCCTACCGCATGGAGCAGATCAGCGAGCTGCAGCACGCCGTGGCCCGGCGCGACGAGCAAATCGCACGGCAGGCGACCTCCGCGGTGCCCGTGTCCGTGCAGGCCGGCGGCAGCGAGACCAACCGCGCCGGACGCCGCCGGGAAGGTTTCGAGCCTCCTTTCGACCGCCCGCGTACCAACGATCCCGAGGCGGCGGCCGAGCGGCAGCGGCGCCGCGAGGAGTTCCAGCAGCGGCTGACCAAGTTGCACGACGACCGGCGCGCCTTCCTCGGCGCGGTCGACACCGCGCGCATGACCGCGGAGCAACAGGAGAACCACACCCGCCTGGTCGAGGCTCTCGAAAAGGCCAACGCCTTCCGCGAGCGCCTGATGTCCGGCGACCGAACCTCGTTGTCCGAGGAGGAGCGCAACGCGGCCTTCGGCACCATGCGCGAGATCGGCGAACTCTACCAGCAGGAGCGCCGCTACCTGCTCGAGGAGACCGGACGCGCCTACGGCGAGGATGGCGCGCAGTTCGCGGACTATATCGAGAACGTGATCGAGAACACCTCGGTGATACCCGGCATGGGTCGCGGCTTTGGCCGCGGCCCGCGTGGTGGCGGTACACCGCCTCCACCGCCGCCGCCGCCACCACCACGGACGGAGGGTCAGGAGTGAAGTTTGTCGGAGCACATGTCAGCGCCCAGGGCGGCGTGGATCAAGCACCGCTGAATGCGGCGGCCATCGGTGCCACGGCCTTCGGGCTCTTCGTCAAGAACCAGAAGCAGTGGCACGCCAGACCCCTCGAGCCGCGGGTGCGCGAGGCCTTTGCCGCCAACATGGAGCAGGGCGGCTTCAGCGCCGCGCAAGTGCTGCCGCATGCCGGCTACCTGATCAATCTCGCCAACCCCAACCCCGATGCCTGGACGCGCTC
>CAYPJN010000280.1:0-4120 GCA_964411055.1 uncultured Lentisphaerales bacterium
AGTGCCCCGTCGCCATCTTCAGCCTGGAGATGTCGCAGGAGGCGCTGGCCATGCGTATGCTCTGCGCGCACGCCGGCATCTCCGGCTACCAGCTCGAGGGCGGATATCTCAACCCCCAGCATGTCAACCGCCTCTTCATCAAGGCCGCCGACGATCTCAACCAGGCGCTGCTCTACGTCGACGACACCGGTGGCCTCGACGTCATGGAACTGCGCGCCCGCGCCCGGCGCATGAAGAAGCAGTTCGGCATCGGCCTGGTCATGGTCGACTACCTGCAGCTCCTCAACTGCCGCGAGTATGCCCGGCAGGGGCGCCAGCTCGAAACCTCGGCCATATCCGCGCAGCTCAAGTCCATGGCCAAGGAGCTGAACCTGCCGGTGCTGGTGCTGAGCCAGCTCAGCCGCGCCCCGGAGCAGCGCGTCGGCGACCGCACCGGCACGCCGCGCCTCTCTGACCTGCGCGACTCCGGCGCCATCGAGCAGGATGCCGACGTCGTGCTGCTCCTCCGGCGCCCCTGCAAGTACAAGGGTGACAAGGACTTCGAGGACAAGACCCTGGCCATCGTGGACGTCGCCAAGCACCGCAACGGCCCCACGGGCGAGGTGCGCCTCAATTTCGACGAGCATTTCACGCGCTTCAGCGACCGCGCCGAGACCGCCGGCGGCGGTGACATGGCCGTGCCGGACGACGGCGCGGACGCGGCCGGATTGGAGCCCTGACCATGTCTGCAGCCACTTCACCGCTGACCCTCCTCCGTATCGTTTGCCTGCCGCTCCTGCTCCTCATGGCGGCATCCCGCCCCGCCGCCGCCCAGCAGGAGCACCGGCAGGTGGTGCGCGACATCCGCGTGCGCCACGCGGGCCCGGTCGCCGCCGGCGACGACGGCTACGTGCTGACGCATGTCACGGCGCGGCGCGGCGACTACGTCTCGCAGCGCGACCTCTCGCGCGACCAGCGGGCGCTCCTCGACACCGGCCTCTTCTCCGATGTCCGCGTCCTGCTGGAGCCTGCGGACGACGGCGTCCGCGTCGTCTACGAGGTGCGCCGCCGGCCGCGCTTCCAGCCGCCCGCCGCCGTCGAGGGCAACCGGCGCCTCGGCGACAAGAAGATCCGCGAGCTCCTCGGCCTCGCCGCCGGCGACCTGATCGACGACGCCGTGCTGGCGGAACGCTGCGACCGCATCCGCGCCGAGTACCGCAAGCGCCGCTACGCCGACGCGCAGGTGACGGTGGCCATCGAGCCCCGCGCGGACGGACTGGCCGGGGTCACGGTGCGGATCGCGGAGGGACGCGGGCCGGCATTCGGAGGGTTCGTCTTCCACGGCAACCGCGCCGTCGATTCCGCCACGCTGCGCGCGGCGCTCGGCCAGCCCGCGCGGCTGAATCCCCTGCGCCCGTTCTACCGCGAATGGCGCGTCCGGGCATTCGACTTCGAGGCCGTGCGCGACGCCGTCCGCCGGGTCTACCACGAGCGCGGCTATTTGGACGTCCGTGTGGCCCCGCCGCGGCTGGAGACGCGCGCCGGCGGCGCGCCGCAACTGCATGTCGAGATCGGGGAGGGGCCCGCCTACAAGGTCGGCGCGGTCGAGATCACCGGCGTCACGCTCTTCCCGCAGCCCGAGATCGAGGCCGCGGCGGCGTCCGCAATCCGGCCCGGAAGCCCCGCCGCGCGCGGCGCCATCCGGAGCGCCGAGCGCCTCGTGCGGGACTTCTACGGCCGCCGCGGCTATGTCGACACCGTCGTGCGCGCTTCGACCATCGCCGCCGGCGGCGACACGGCGGCGCCCGCCGTCACGCTGCGTCTCGACGTGAAGGAGGGCGTGCTGGCCCATGTCCGCAGCATCGCCATCCGCGGCAACTCACGCACAAAGGACAAGGTCATACGGCGCGAGATAGCCCTGGCGCCGGGCGCGCTGCTCGACGAGGTGCAGGCCGAGCGCAGCCGCCTGAGGCTCGAGAACCTGGGCTTCTTCGAGAGCGTCCGCTTCCACGAGGTGCCTGACCGCGACGATCCCTCGCGGCGCGACCTGGTCTACGAGGTCGAGGAGAAGAACACGGGGCAGCTCATGGTGGGCGCCGGCTTCTCCAGCGACGATAAGGTCATCGGTTTCGCCGAGGTCTCGCAGGCCAATTTCGACATCGCCAACTGGCCCCACTTCCAGGGCGGCGGCCAGAAGCTGCGCGCCAGCCTCGAACTCGGCTCGGAGACCCGCAACGTCGAGCTCTCGCTCACGGAACCCTGGTTCCTGGATCGCCGCCTGGCCCTCTCGGTCGAGGCCTTCCGCCGCGAACGCGGCTACGACGAGTACGATGTTACGCGACTGGGCGGCGGCGCGGGACTGACCGTGCCGCTGGTTGTCGGCCGGCTCAACTTCCGCTATACCCTCGAGCAGATCACGCTCGACGATATCCAGTCCGGCGACTTCGTCTACGCCGAAGATCCCGGACGCGGCTACCGGTTCACGGACGAGGCGGACGACTACCTCAACGCCCCCTTCCGGATTAGCTGGCTCTACGACACACGCAACCGCGCCTTCGTGCCGACCCGCGGCACGCGCGGCAGCATCTTCGCCGAGATTTCAGCGCCCTGGACCGGCAGCGACATGGAGATATACAAGGTCGGCGCCGAATTCCGCCACTGGCTGCCGCTCTGGGCCGGACATGTCCTGAGCCTGCAGGCGCGCGCCGAGAGCGTCGACGCCTACGGCGACGATGAAAGCGTGCCCATCGGCGACCGCCTCTTCCTCGGCGGCGGGCGCTCGATACGCGGCTTCCGCTACCGCGACGTCGGTCCCAAGGTTGTTCCGGCCGAATCCGGCCAGGGCCGCTATCATCCCGTCGGCGGCCAGACACTGGCCATGGCCTCGGCCGAGTACACGGTGCCGCTCTTCCAGTTCCTGCGCCTGGCCGCCTTCTACGATGTCGGCGGCGTCTGGACCGAAGCCTTCGATGCCGATTTCGGCCGGCTCGCCTCCAGCTACGGCTTCGGCATCCGCTTCGACATCCCGGGATTCCCCATCCGCCTCGACTACGCCATTCCCATCGACTACGACGACGAGTACACCCGCAGCGAGCGCTTTGTCCTGTGGATCGGCTTCGAGTGACGGCGGTGCGCGATGGCGATGTCCAAGAGCCTGGAAGACTACCTCGAGTCCATCCACCGTCAGGTGCAAGCCTCCGGCGGCGCGCGCGTGGTCGACATCGCACACGTGCTGGGCGTCAAGATGCCCTCGGTCAACAACGCTGTCCGCGAGCTCGCCACCCTTGGTCTCATCGAGTACACGCCCTACCAGCAGATCCACCTGACGGAGGAGGGCCGGCGGCGGGCGGAGGAGATCTTCCATCGCCACACGATGCTCAAGGCCTTCCTGCTGGCCATCGGCGTCTCCGAGCCGAACGCCGAGGTCGACGCCTGCGCGATGGAGCACGTCCTCGGCGCCGAGACGCTCGCGTGCCTCTACGAGGCGACCGCGCGGATGCGCGCGGACAATGACCTGCCGGGCAAGCGGTGAGCCGGCCGGATGGTTCCTGCTGCCACCACTGAGCGTTACACATGGCCTTGAATACGGTTCAAAGGCAACAAGAAAAGGGTTTACGGTTCTGTGCTGTCGATAATCATGATATACCGTCCTTCATAATGGCGTTTTCGGGGGCAGGGAGGCCGTAGAGGGCGGAGACGAGCCGGTCGATCTCGGCTTCGAGGGGGGAGACGTCGGCGGCGGGATGGGCGGTCTTGGCGGCAAGGATGCGGTCGACGAGCGCCACGAGGGGCTGCTGCTCGGCCAGGGCGATGTCGGGGATCGGGAGCTTCTTCCAGTCGTCGGGATAGAGATGGATGTTGCTGCGGCGGTTGGCACGGAGGAAGTCGCGGGCACTGGCGGAGTTCATCACGGCCAACAGGTACTTGACCGCGAAACGGCGGCTGGTTGCCTCCAGCTTCTCGCGCTGCGGCAGGTCGGGGCGAGGCGGCTTTTCATCAGCGTAACGCGCGGCTTTCTTGAGCGAATTATTGCGGACGCCAGAAAGCGCATGCCAAGGCACAAAGATGCATGATGTGTGCGTGGTAAATCGTTGATGATTATCGAACATGACTGGAGGCTGCCCCTCCGTGACGACAATCG
>CAYPJN010000281.1:0-4102 GCA_964411055.1 uncultured Lentisphaerales bacterium
GCCGAGGTGGAGTGGATGCCGCCGGAAGCGTCCTGGGAGCAGCAGCGGCTCCGCGTCGACCCGCCCTGGGGCGGCGAACCATTCGTCTGTACCGTGACCGCGGGCGTCGCGACGGTCTCGGGGCAGTGGACGGTGCCAGCTATGGCGGAGCAACCGCCGACAGGCTGCTACCGGTTCTCGGTCGAGACGCCATACGATCCCTCGGCGTATGGCCAGCGCGGCTACGACGCCGACCTGGGTGTGCTCCTGCGCCGCATCACACTTCGTGCGCAATAATGTCGGATCCCGGCCGGGGCGGCAGCGCGAGAACCCGCGCGAGCGCCTCGACGCTCCAGACGAGCGGGTAGAGCTTTTCCGAATACCAGAGCTGGGCGAAGTAGAGGCCGATGGGCGCCGGGGCGAGGGACGGATCGCGTGCGGCCACGCGCGACAGCCAGGCGGCGCCGCGAGCGGCGGCCGCCCGGGCCACAGGTCCGGCGTCGGGCTGTGCCAGGGCGATGACGCCCCAGGCAGTCTCCTCAATGGTCGCCGGGGTGGCGGCGTCGGCGCCCCAGCCGCCATCGGGATGCTGTGCCGCGCAGAGCCACGCCTCCCCGCGCGCGTAAGCCTGTGCCACGTCCGCTGCGTCCGTCCGCCGGCCGGCTAGTGTCGAAAGCACGCGCGCCGTGCCGAGGGTGGGGTTGGCGTGGTCGGCGCGTCCGGCATTGCCGAACCAGAGGGGAATCCAGCTTCCGTCGGCGCGCTGCCGGCGCCGCAGGTAGCGCACGGCGCGGCGCCGACACCGGGTCAGGCATGTGCGCAGGCGTTTGTCGGCGGCGCCGCTCCACGCGTCCCAGGCGGCGCAGGCGTGTGCCGTGAGGTCGGGGCAGCTCCGGTCGAAAGGCAGGCGGCCCCAGCCGCGGCAGAAGGTGGGAAGGCCGCCGTCGCGGTTCTGCAGCTTCACGAGCCACAGAAGCCCCTCGCGGATAGCCTCGTCCATCGGGGCGCCCAGCCGGTGCAGCGCGATCAGCGCCCCGGCCGTGTCGTCGCCATCGGGAACCGCCCCGGCGCGGTCGCTCCAGCCCCAGCCGCCCGGCGCGGCGTCGGTGAAGGAGTGGCGTGTGCGCCGCTGCGTCGCGTGCAGGTGGGCCAGGATCGGGGCGCCATCAAACGCGGTGTCCGGCACGGCGGCCAGGGCGCGCGCGGCGAGCGAGGTGACCCAGAGCGAGAGATCGGTGTCGATGGGCCAGGCGCCGCTGGCGCGCTGGCCGTCGCGCAGGAAACCGCGGCAGCGGCGGGCAACCGTAGAGGCACCGAATCCCGCCGTGGTCAGTCCCAGGGCGACGAAGGCGGTGAGCGGGGCGGCGTCGAGATAGCCGCCATGGCTCGGCTGCAACTCTCCGAGACGTCGCAGGAGCGCGGGAACCAGCAGCGCGCGCCAGCCGCCGCGCCGCCCGCGGGCCCGGGCCATGGCGAGCGGACGGGCCAGCCCGATGGCGATCAGGGCGGGCAGGGCGTAGCTGACCACGTGCAGGCGCAGCAGCGCCAGCAGCCGCCGGGGCAGGAGCGCCAGGAGATAGGGCAGGGGAGGGATCGCCCGCCAGTTTTGGGCGTGTGTGCCAAGGGCGCCGCACCAGGCGAGGTGCGAGAGAATCGGCACGGCAAAGGTGCGGTCGGCGCCGTAGATTTTGCTGATCGCCTGCACGAGCGCGGCCGGCGCGGTCGAACCTGCGCGTGGCGCTATCCAGTCTTCTGCATGGCGCAAAGCGTCGGCGAGAGCCGAAGCAGGCGCGGATCCCGTCGCGTCGCCGCGGAGATCGTGGAGTGTGGCCCAGACGATGGCCGTCGTCGAGAGGTTGCCGGTAAGTTCAGGCGTGTCGCCCCAGCTCCCGTCGGCAGTCTGGGTCGCCAGAAGCCAGGCCAGGCCGCGGCGCCAGCGGTCCGTATCATCGGGCGACGTGTCGGGCGCCCGGCGCAGAGCGGTCACGGCGAGCGCCGTGCTCAAGGCGCTGTCGGACAGCTCGCCGGTCCAGACGCCGCGCGCGTCGCGCGCCGCGAGCAGGCGGGCGCGGAGCGCCAGCAGGGTCGGCTTCAGATTGTACGGCATCTATTCCTGGAAGACCGGCCGTCCTTCAGCGTAGACGGCCAGCGGACGGCTGGCGATGTCGAACGGATCCCCGCTCCAGCAGGTGAACGAGGCCCACTTGCCCC
Organism: uncultured Lentisphaerales bacterium; assembly: GCA_964411055.1. Taxonomy (GTDB): domain Bacteria; phylum Verrucomicrobiota; class Kiritimatiellia; order RFP12; family JAAYLN01; genus JAAYLN01. The sequence continues at coordinate 2,191 of CAYPJN010000281.1, forward strand.
TGGCCAGCGTGCCGAGCCGGTCATCGATTCCCAGGAACACGGCGGCCTTGCGCGTCAGCGTTTCCAGCGCTTCCTGCTTGGATAAGCCGCAGCGCAGGAGCGTGCGCGTCTGCTGCAGCAGCGTCCAGGAGGGAGTGACGGGATGGTCGGTCATCAGGCAGAAATCGACGCCGGACTCGATCAGGATCCGAACGTTGCGCCAGTGCTTGTGAAGGAGTTCGACCTTGCTGCTGGTGGTGTCGAGGGGACCGTAGACGACCGTGATCCGGCGTTTCCGGAGTTCCTGGAAGATCTCGGGGCGGTTGACATCCATGGCGTGCTCGACGCTGACGCGGAGCTTGAATTCGTCCACCAGCCGGAGCAGCGCGGCGATGTCATCGATCTTGTGCGCGTGGACGCGCAGCCGCATCCTGCCGTCCAGCAGCCCCTTGAGGATCCGTTCCTCCTCGGTGAGCGGCTCCGCGCGGGCGGCGCCTTTGGCGCCTTTCGCGGCCTTGGCCGCCTTGTCCCTGACCACGTAGAGCCTGGCGCGCAGCACGGCCAGCGCGCCGCGGCGTGTCGTGGGGCGCGTGCCCTTGGTGCCGCCGTAGGCCATGATGTTGTAACCGAGCGCCGCCTTGATGCCTGCGCGTTCGACCAGCGCGGCGGTACTGTGCGGCGCGCAGTGCCGGATCACCGCCGAGAGGCCACCGATGATGTTCGCGCTGCCCGGCACCACGCAGGAGTACAGAATGCCGGACTCCATGGCGGTCGCGAAGGCGGTGTCGTCCATCTGCACGGAGTCGAGCACGTCGGGCAGGGGCAGGATGGAGTCCAGCGTGTCGTTGCTCTCGCTATCGCGTCCCGGCTCGCCGTGCCGGTGAATCCCGATATGGCTGTGGGGATCGATGAACGCCGGGGTCAGCACGGCGCATTCGCCCACCACTTCGCCCCTGGGAGCGTCGCTCAGTCCCTCGATGCCGGTCTCGTTGAGAACCAGCCATGCGTTCTCGCGGACATCGCGTCCCGTGAAAACCCGTGCGGCCCGGACACATTTTCGCATGACGTGCTCTCCCTTTGGGCACCTCAGTGCAGCAGGCTTCCGCGCCTGGCACTGGCGGCGCCTGCAAGACCTTTTGGGCCCCGGGATGCACACGATAGACAATTGGACGCGCGTTGGCAACCCGTATTGAATTTCTGTCGGGATTCGACATCTCAATGCGCTTCCCCCGCTCCCCCTTGGCTAACCGAGAACCTGCTGTCGCCCGCGCTCGACGCGGCACGCCGCATCTGCTAAGTTACATCTCATGAAAATCAACAATCTCGAGACGTTCCTGGAGACGACCAGGCGGCGCGTGGCCCTGGGCACCGTTATCACCCTTTCGGATCCGGCCGTCAGCGAGTTGGCCGCGGATGTCGGGTTCGACTTCACCTGGATCGACGCCGAGCACTCGCCTTTTACGATCCAGGAGATCCACCACCATGTCATGGCGCTGCGCGGCACCGCCTGCGCGCCCTTCGTGCGCGTGCCCTGGAACGAGCACGGCATAATCAAGCCGATCATCGATCTCGCGCCCGCCGGGGTCATCGTGCCGATGGTCAACACGCCCGAGATCGCGCAGGCAGCGGTGGCCGCCTGCCGCTACCCCCCGACGGGCAATCGCGGCTGCGGCACGCGGCGCTCCGTGGGCTACGGCGCCGGCGATTTCGCTGAATACCTGAAGCTTTCCGAGCGCGAGCCGCTCGTGATTGTGCAGATCGAGCACATCGAGGCCGTCCGCAACCTCGACGCGATCCTCAAAACACCAGGTCTCGGCAGCGTCTGCATCGGGCCCTACGACCTGTCGGGCTCGATGGGCAAGCTTGGCCAGGTCAACGACGCCGAGGTCGTGAAGGTCATCGAGGAGATCTGCTCCAAGACGCTCAAGGCCGG
>CAYPJN010000282.1:0-4087 GCA_964411055.1 uncultured Lentisphaerales bacterium
GCATCGGCGACCGCAAGGTGCTGCTCGCGATGTCGGGCGGGGTCGACTCCTCGGTCTGCGCCGTGCTGCTGCACCGGGCCATCGGCCGCCAGCTCACCTGCGTCTTTGTCGACCACGGCTGCATGCGCAAGGACGAGCCGCGCCAGGTGGTCGAGATCTTCCGCGGTCAGTTCGGCATCAATCTCGTCGCGATCGACGCCGAGGCGCGCTTCCTGGCGCGGCTGGCCGGCGTGACGGATCCCGAGGCCAAGCGCAAGGTCATCGGCGAGGAGTTCATCCGCGTCTTCGAGGAGGAGGCGCGCAAGCTCGGCGAGCTCGACTATTTCGTGCAGGGCACGATCTATCCCGACATCATCGAGAGCGGCTGGGAGGGCGGCAAGCCCGTCAAGGCGCACCACAATGTCGGCGGACTGCCCGAGCGCATCGCCTTCAAGGGCATCATCGAGCCGGTCAAGTATCTCTTCAAGGACGAGGTGCGCCAGGTCGGCGCGTGCCTGGGCATCCCCGAAGCGGTCACCCGCCGCCAGCCCTTCCCGGGACCGGGACTCGGCGTGCGCTGCCTGGGCGAGCTGACCAAGGAGAAGCTCGACATCCTGCGCCAGGCCGACGCCACCTTCCGTCAGGCGATGGCCGATGCGGGCTTCGCGGAGCAGGCGAGCCAGTTCTTCGCCATACTGACCAACATGCGCAGCGTCGGCGTGGCCGACGACGCGCGCACCTACGGCTATGTCGTCGCCCTGCGCGCCATCCAGACGCCCGACTTCATGACCGCCAGGGTGGCGCCGCTGCCGATCGATTTCCTGGTGCGGGTGGCCGGGGAGATCGCCACACGCGTCAAGGGCGTCAACCGCGTGGTCTACGACATCACCAGCAAGCCGCCCGCCACGATCGAATGGGAATAGGCCGATGCCCGAGCTGCCCGAGGTCGAGACCGTCGTCCGCGGCCTGCGCGCGGAGGGGCTGGAGGGCGCGCGCATCGTGAACGTCGAGGTGCGCTGCCCGCAGATCGCAGCCGGTGCGCCCGGGGCGCTGCGGCGCGCGGCGACCGGGCGCCGCGTGGACCGGGTGGCACGGCGCGGCAAGTACATCGTCATCGTGCTCGACAACGCGCAACGCGTGCTGATTCACCTGCGCATGACGGGCAAGCTGCGCTTCGGCGATGCCCGCACGCCGCTCGGGCCGCACGACCATGTCAGCTTCGCGCTGGACGACGGCCGCCGCCTGATCTACAACGACACGCGCCGCTTCGGGCGCATCCTGCCCTGCGGCGCCGGCCCCGATCCGCTGTCGGCGCTGGGCCCCGAGCCGCTCGACTTCGGTTTCACGCCGTCCTGCCTGGCGCGGCGGCTGGCCGGACGACGGCGGCGGATCAAGCCGCTGCTGCTTGACCAGGCGGTGGTCGCGGGACTCGGCAACATCTACGTCGACGAGGCGCTGTGGGCCGCGCGCATCCATCCCGAGACTCCGGCGGACGCGCTTGGCCCGCAGGCTCTGGGCCGGCTGCACCGGGCCATCCGGCAAGTACTGAAGAAGGGCGTCGACAACCAGGGCACGACGCTCGGCAGCGGCCTGACCAACTTCTACAGCGTCGCCGGACGCCGCGGGCGCAATGCCGACCGGCTCAAGGTCTTCCGCCGCGACGGGCTCCCGTGTCCGCGCTGCGGCGCCACGCTCGTGCGCGCCGTCGTCGCCCAGCGCGGCACACACTTCTGTCCCACCTGTCAACGCATCGAACATCCTTGACGAGAGGAGAATTGCATGCAGTCCCATGCCCCGATCACCCTGCCGTCCTGCGGCACCTTCCTTGGAACACCGGTCTACTTGCACCGCGGCGACACCGTGTTCCAGACCTCCGGCCCATACTACACGAGCTGGGTTTCGGAAGACCACGATGCCGCCTGGTACATCGAACGCACGGCCAGCGATAACCAGGGCAACCTGGTCGCGATCTGGGACGGGGGCGCCACCAAGCAGAGCCTGCTGGCCATGGCCGACTACATGGCGCTCGACGAACTGGGGCTCGACGTGCCCCAGCCCGACTGGGCGCGGGGGCGGTTCCTAACACCGTCGGACTGGGACGAGATCGCGCGGCATCCCGAGCGCCTGGGCGCCGGCCTCGTCCGCATGTGTCGCCAGGCAGAGGAGCTCGGGCTGTCGGTGATGACGATCTACACCGACGCGGATCCCGGCCAACTGGCGCGGCTGCAACCCTTCAAGGACCGCTTCCTTGGCTGCAACGTCGGCGAGGTCTTCACCTTCCGGCTCAATGACGAGGAGGATCCCGAACTGGCCCGGGCGCGCCAGTCAACCAGCGACCTGCGCCAACTCGCCGACAACTTCCTCGCGAGCGTGCGTGCCTGCGTAAGCCGGCGCATGGCGGCCGGCTGGCAGCGGCTGATGGTGACCGGCGGCATGGCCACGCTCGACTACGAGATCATCGGCGGCATCGGTATCCCGGCCGTCGAGGACTTCGCCGTGACGCACTTAAACCTCGCCTCCGCCCTCTCGCGGGGGCTGTTCCGGCAGTTCAACCTGCCGCTCTGGGGCACCGACCTGGCGCACGAGCACTACTCGTTGCTGCCGTTTGCCAGCCCCCACAAGATGCCGCTGCTGACGGCCTCGCTCTACATGAAATACATGGCCGGCTGCAAGCTCCTGCTGGTCGAGAGCGGCAACTGGTGGCAGCAGAGCGACCATATCGAGGACACGCCCATGCACCAGGTGCCCAAGCTCGACCTGGGCTCCATCCACGTGAACGACCCGCACCTGACCGCGCCCCACGTCGAAGCGGCGCGCCCCCACTATCCGCACCTCAATTACGACTCGCCCGTCTGCCGCGATTATCGCCGCCGCATCTCCGATTTCTACGATTTCCTGAAGGTCAACGGCACGCCCGCGGGTCAGCCGGCCGCGCGGCTGGCGGCGATCAAGGGCAATCTCGACCTGGTCGGTCCGGGCTACTTCAACCCCAACGCGGTCATCGCGGGGCAGTACGATCAGGCCGACCGCGACGCCCGCTGGTTCCACGCCGCCCCCGAACGCGGCTGGGAGATCTTCGCGGACACCTTCTACCCGCGTCCTCCCGTGCTGGGGCCCTTCAAGAACCCCTTCCTCTCAGGCACGCCCTACGGCATCACGGACATCGTTAGCTTCGCGTCCGATCCCGACGCGGACTTCCTCTCGCGGCAATACGCCGCACTGCTGTTCACCGGATGGAACACCTGCACCGAGGCCCAGTACAAAGCGCTGGTCGCGTATGTCCGCGCCGGCGGCACGCTCTTCGTCGCGATCCCGCACCTCTCCACCAACACCAGCCGCAACTACACGAGCTACGACGTCAACGAGTTGATACGCGGAGGAGACTTCTCGGAGCTCTGCGGCGTGAAGGTGACCGGGCGCGGCAAGCAGTTCTACTGGGCTGTGACGCCGGGCAAGGAGCGTCCGCTGGGAGTCTCGCCGTACCGCAAGTTCGGCGTCTGCATGACGCACATGGGAAGTATCGAGACCCAGCCGGGTGTCGAGACCGTCGCCGTCGAGGACGAGCAGTTCCTGCCGCTGCTGCTGCGCCACCGGCTGGGCCGCGGCACGGTCTACTTCCTCAACATGTGGGAATACCCCGGCGCGCTGGCGGACGACACCGCGCCCAGTTCGACACGCGACAATCGCCTGGGGCTGATCCACGCCATCTACCGCATGATCGCCCTAGAGACGCGCGGCGAGACCTTCATCACCGACGACGGACGGCTGCCGGGCGCGGAGTGCGACCATGTGGCCTTCACGCGGTTTCCCGAGCACGGCGAAATCTGCCTCTACAACATCGACTTCGACCATCCGCACACCTTACACCTGCACCATGGCGGCAAGGACACGCAGATCACCCTCGCGCCCGCCGAGTTCCGCATGCTCAGCCAGGCGCAACGCTGAACGCTCAACTCTCAAATGTTGCGGTTTCCCCGTGTTCCCCTTGTCAACCCCGGCCGAGCCAACGTTGCCAACCCCTCCCGTTGACATTATAATGTATGCTGGATTATCGCGCGCGCGCGAGGGGCCAATGCAACACCTGAGGTGTTGAAAAGGCCACGCGACC
>CAYPJN010000283.1:0-4056 GCA_964411055.1 uncultured Lentisphaerales bacterium
GCGGTCCTCCTGTTCGACAAGTGGCGCCTGGACGATCCCGTCGGCGCCCTGTCCGTGCACCTCGTCAACGGCGTCTTCGGCACGCTGGCGGTGGGGCTCTTCGCGCGTGACCGGGTAATGCCCGGCACCACCGGCAACGGGCTCTTCTATGGCGGTGGCGCGGCGCTGCTGGGCCGGCAGACGCTGGGGGTGATCGCTGTGGGCCTCTTCACCTTTGTGGCGTCCCTGGCGGTCTGGTGGCTGATCCGCCGCACGGTCGGCCTGCGCGTGCCCCGCGAGGAGGAACTCTGCGGACTCGACGTCGGCGAGCACGGCATGGAAGCCTATCCGGACTTCCAGGGGTTTCTGACCAAGTAGGAGGAGCGACAGAAGCATGAAACTGATCATCGCCTATATCCAGCCCGAGAAGCTTACGGACGTGAAGCGCGCCCTCTGCGCGGCCGAGGTCTTCAAGATGTCGGCCACCAACGCCCTGGGCTGCGGACAGCAACGGGGCTACAAAGAGTCTTACCGTGGCGCGGTCGAGGAGGTCAACCTGCTCAAGAAGGTGCGCCTGGAGATCGCGGTCAACGACGATTTTGTCGAGACGACCGTCGGCGCGATCATCGCCGGCGCGCGTACCGGTAGGATCGGCGACGGCAAGATATTTGTCCTCGACCTGCCCGGATGCATCCGCATCCGCACCGGCGAGACGGGCCGTGCGGCCATCGGCTAAGCAATCGCTAAGTTCGGTTCCCGCTTGATGCCCGGGCGATAAAAGGCCTTTTTCGTGAGACGAGGACGCGTTTCGGGATGCTATGGCGCCGTGGTGTTGCTGCGAGCGGCGGCGCGGCGCGCCGACTCTAGATCGGCCGCGAACTGGTCGAAGCAGCGGCACGCCCGCGCGATGGAATAGCCGTACACCGCAGGATGCCACTCGTCCTGGATCGACTTCAGGCGCGGGCAGGCGCCGAGCGCGGCGAGATAGCGCGGCCAGTCGATCTTGCCGTCGCCCGGCAGGCGGTGATCGTCGCCCGTGGCGTCGTTGTCGTGGACGTGGCAGGTCACGATCCATGGCGCCAGCAGGCGGACGACCTCCGCGAAGGGCGTCAACTTCACGCGGTTGTTCCAGGCCCGCTCGCGGACATAGGGCTGCAACTGGGCGACGGTGCGCGGGGCGTCGGCATCCAGGACATGCGCGTGGCCGAGGTCGAGGCAGCAGGCGACGTGTGGCGAGTCGAAGGGCGCGACCAGCGAGGCGACCACGGCGGACGTGGTGGAGGGCTCGACGATGTTCTCGACGGCGATGACGATGCCGTGCGCCGCGGCGTGCGGCAGGAGCGCATCGAGCGTCCGGAGGGCGCGGGCCTGCATTTCCGCGGTATGCACGCCGCCGTTGGAATAGTTGGGCCCGGAGCCGATATGCATCGTATAGGTCTCGACGCCGAGATCGGCGAGCATCGACATGCAGAGTTGGTGGCCCGCGATCATTTGCGGGCGGCGTGCGGCATCCTCGATGTCCAGATCCCAGGCCGCGCCCCACGGCGCATGGGCGTCCGCCATGACAAGCCCGTGGGCGCCGAGCGTCCTGCGCAGCAGGGCGGTAAACGCCGGGTCGCCCAGGATGCGGGCGCTCCAGCCGGGCGAAGTGCTCAGCGCCTGCGCGCCATTGTCGGCAAACTCAGCGAAAAAACAGTCGAGCAGGCTGTCGTTGACATGCGCCCACTCGTAGAAGTGGCTCACGCGGATGGGAGGATCGGCAGGCATGGCGAAATCATTCCCGCGCCGGAACTATCAATGACAATGGGATGTCTTTCATAGGCTGTTCACGCCCGCGGATGGGCGCGGGTGTAGATCTCCTTCAGCCGCTCGACGGTCACGTGGGTGTAGATTTGCGTGGTCGAGAGGCTGGCGTGTCCCAGCAATTCCTGGACGCTGCGCAGGTCGGCGCCGGCCTCGAGCAGATGGGTGGCGAATGAGTGGCGCAGCTTGTGCGGGGTCAGGCGCGGCGGCAGACCGGCGGCCGCCAGCCAGCGCTTCATCTGGCGCTCGATTGAGCGGGGAGTGAGCGCCCCGCCGCGCAGGTTCAGGAAGAGCGGCGCCGCGGCGCGCGCCGATTCGGGCCAGATGAAGGCCGCGAAGTCCAGCGCCTGGCGCAGCGCCTCGACGGCCGGGCGTCCCAGGGCGCCGAGGCGCTCCTTGCGCCCCTTGCCACGCAGGCGCACGACGGCCTCGTCTAGATCCGTTGCGGCGCGCGTCAGCGCGGCAGCCTCGGCCACGCGCGCGCCGGTGCTGTAGAGCACCTCGAAAATCGCGGCGTCGCGCCAGGCGGCATAGGCTTCGATGGGCGGCGGCGGCACGCCGCTACGCTCCTGGCGCGCCTTGAGGTCGGCCAGGGGCGCCTGCAGCAGCGCCGCCACCTGCCGCACCGTCAGCACATCAGGCAGGCGGCGCGCCAGGCGCGGACCGCGCAGGCCGGCGCAGGGATTGCGCTCCACGCGGCCCTCGCGGATCAGGAAAGTGTAGAAGGCGCGCACGGCGGCGAGCTTGCGGCGCGTGGTGGCGGGGGCCGCCCCGCCCTTCTGGCAGTCGACCAGGAAACCGCGCACGGTGAAGCGGTCGGGTGCCGCCCAGTCGAAGGGCGGCGGGGTTGCCCCGCCGAAGGCGAGCGCCGCGAACTGGGCCAGATCCTGGAGGTAGGCGGCGGCCGTATGCTCCGAGGCGTCGCGCTCGACCCGCAGGTGCTGCTGAAAGAAATAAACCAGTGGATCGGAGCGCAGTCCGGGATGCAGCGGCAGCGGCTCAACCGCGCCTGCCTCCATGGCGCAGGCCAGCTCGGAGGCCGTGGCATCCGCCGCGCCGGGAGCCGGCATGGCGGCAACGGTGGCGGGCATGTCGGCGGGATGCGCCACGGCAGCGCTCCGTCCTAGGCCGTGGCGGCGCCGGTCTCCGCGGCACCGGTCTCCGCGGCGCTAGTCTCCTTTTCCGGCGTCGCCTTCATGCCGAGGGCCGCCATCCGCGCCTCGAAGTTGTCGATCTGCGCCCGGTAGCGCAGCATCAGCTTCTTCATCGCCGCGCGCTGGCGGTCGGAGAGGGCGCCCTTGCGGTCGAACTGGTCCGAGACGCTCTTGACGAAGGCCTGGTCGTCGAAGACGCGCCGTCCGCGCTTGGTCGGCTCGCGCCACTCCCTGATCTGGCGCAGCGCTTCGAGCAGCAGCGGACTCTCGTTGTCCGGCGCGAGCGCCTCGGGCGAGACGGCGATGCCCAACCGCGCGCCAAGCTTCTCGAAGTCCGGTATGCGGCGGGCATTCGATACCAGCACCCGGTCGAGCGCGGCGGCCTGCGCATCGCTCAGGCGACGGCCGGTTTGCACCTGCTGCTCCAGCGAGGCCACGAAGCGGCGCTGCTCCTCAGATAGATCCAGCGACCGCAGGATGTCGAACTTCTCGCCGGTCTCGGGCCGGGGGGGCTGCGAGGACTCGGCCGCCGCGAGCTCCGTGAAACCGAGGGCGATCATGCGATCCTGCACGCCGGGAAGCTGCTCCTGGTAGCGCAGGGCCATCTTGACGACCGTATCGAGCTGGCGCTCGGTCACGGGCCGCCCGCCCGCGGCGAGCTGCTCCGCGACCGACGCCACGAACTTGGCGTCGTCGTAGATCTTGCGCCCGCGCTTGAGGGCGGGTGCCCACGTCCGAACCTGCCCGAATTCGGCAAGCACCGCCGCCACCTTGTCGCGGTCGGCGGGCGGCTCGCGGGCGTTCTCCATCCACCCCGAGAACTGCTGGTAGAAGTCCGCCATCAGGCGGCGCCAGTTCACCTGCCCCTCCTCGACCTCGTCGAGCTGCTGCTCCATCCGGGCAGTGAAACCGACATCGAAAAGCGTGCCGAGCTTGTCGACCAGCAGGTCGCAGACCTGGAACCCGAGCTGCGTCGGCGCCAACGTACGCTTTTCGCGGGTGACGTAGTCGCGTTGCGCGAGGGTCTCGATGATGGCGGCGTAGGTGGAGGGGCGGCCGACACCGTCGGCCTCCAGCGCGCGGATCAGCGCGGCCTCGGAATAGCGGGAGGGCGGCTTGG
>CAYPJN010000284.1:0-4051 GCA_964411055.1 uncultured Lentisphaerales bacterium
GCTCGATGATCTCGGTGCCGGTCTGGGTGTCGAGGTTGCCGGTGGGCTCGTCGGCGAGGACCACGCTGGGCGTGTTGGCGAGGGCGCGGGCGACGGCGACGCGCTGCTGCTGGCCGCCCGAGAGCTCGAAGGGCTTGTGGTGGATGCGGTGGCCGAGGCCGACACGCTCGAGGATGGCGGTGCCGCGGCGGGCCGCCTCCTCCTTGCCGGTGCCCTGGAAGACCATCGGCAGGGTGACGTTCTGCAGGGCGGTCATGACCTGGATGAGGTTGAAGGTCTGGAAGATGTAGCCGATGCGGTTGCAGCGGAACCAGGCCTGCTGGCGCTCGCTCATGTCGAAGACCGACTGGCCCTCGAAGAGCACGCGGCCCTCGGTCGGCACGTCGAGCGCGCCGATCTGGTTGAAGAAGGTCGACTTGCCCGAGCCCGACGGCCCCATGATCGAGATGAACTCGCCGCGGCGGATGTCGAGGTCGATGCCCTTGAGCGCCCAGAGCACCTCCTCGCCGGTGACGTAGCGCTTCTTGACGTTTTCCGTGCGGATGATCGTGTCTGCTGCCATGGCTAGTGCTCGTGGTCCCCGAACTTGTCGGAGTGGAAGGTCATTTCGTGCGGGCGGGCGGTCTTGACGATCACGCCGTCCTCGATCCAGAGGATGCGGTCCGAGGCCTGGAGCATCTTGGTGTCGTGGGTGGCCGAGATGATCGTCACGCCCAGGGTGCGCTGCAGGTTCTTGAAGAGGTCGATGATCTCCTGGCCCGTCGCCTGGTCGAGGTTGGCGGTGGGCTCGTCGGCGAGGATGATGTCGGGCGAGTTGGCCAGGGCGCGGGCGACGGCGACGCGCTGCTGCTGGCCGCCCGAGAGCTCGGCGGGCTTGTGCAGGATGCGGTGGCCGAGGCCGACCAGCTTGAGGATGCGGATGCCCTTGTCGCGGGCCTCCTCGCTGCTGAGGCCGGCGAAGCTCATCGGCAGGGTGACGTTCTCGAGGCAGGTCATCACCTGGATCAGGTTGAAGGACTGGAAGACGTAGCCGATCTTGCGGCAGCGCAGCCAGGCGAGCTCCTCGGTGTCGAGCTGGGCGATGTCGACCTGGTCGATGTAGACCCGGCCGGAGGTCGGCTTGACGAGCGCGCCGATGGCGTTGAAGAGCGTCGACTTGCCCGAGCCCGAGGGGCCCATGATCGAGAGGTACTCGCCGCGGTAGACATCGAGCGTCGCGCCGCGCAGGGCGTGCGTCTCCTGCGGTCCGGAGCGGTAGATCTTGTGAATGTCCACGCCGCGGATGATGACGGGCAGTTCCTGTCCGTCGGGCTCCTGGAAGAGCTCCTGGAAGCGTTGCGGGTCGCGTGTGTCCACGTGCGTTCTCCTCAGACAGTCGAGCGAAGGGCGGTGGCCGGGACCATGGAGGCCGCCACCCGGGCGGGATAGAGCGCGGCGACGATCGAGAGCGCCACGCCGGCGAGGACGCAGCCGACGGCGTAGAGGCCCATCGCCCCTCCGGGCAGCGCGCTGAAGACGAGGTTGCCGCCGTAGGTGATCACGTAGACCGACAGGGCGAAGACCGCGCCGAGCAGCGCGCCGAGCAGGCCGCCCACCAGCCCCATGATCGAGGCCTCGAGCACGAACATGCGCGTGACGAAGCCCGAGAGCGCGCCGAGGCACTTCATTGTGCCGATCTCGCGGAAGCGTTCGGTGACCGACATCAGCATGGCGTTGGAGATGCCGATCACGGTCACCAGCAGCGAGATGATGGTGATCCAGACGCTGCGGAAGCGCTCCTTGCGGGTCTCGAGCGCCTTGGCCGCGAGCTCCTCGGGCGACCAGGCGCGGGCCAGCTGGACCGCGCGGTCGGCCGGCAGCGCCGGGGGCAGCGCCATGCCGGGGGCGGTGACGGCGGCCAGCTTGTTGAGCGAGCTCCCGAAGAAACCGCTCCAGTCGAAGGCCGGCAGCGGCCCGTCGCCCATGACAAAGACGACGGCGGCCTCCTCGGCCAGCCGCGCGGCCGGCGCCGGGCGGAGGCTGGCGGCGATGGGACGCTTCGGGGCGGGCGCGCCCTGTTCGAGCGTCAGGATCGCGCCGGTCTCGGCGGCGAGCTGCTCCAGGACGCGCGCCTCGATCTCGCTCAGGGCGCCGCCGCCGACGATGCCGATGGTGCGGCCGCGCAGCTTGGGCAGGTCGGACCGGACGAAGCTCATGATCCGGCCGACCTCCTCGCGCCGGGCGTCCTCGTCCGCGACCCCGCGTTTGACGATCTGCCCGGTGAGGATCGACATGAGGAAGGCGATGCCGCAGATCACGCCGGTGATCGTGACGATCGAGCGGCCGAGGCGGATCCGCAGGCCCTGCAGGACCACCTCGATGGCGATCCGCAGCGGCAGCTTGACCTGGTTGGGAATGGTGGCGTTCGCGTTCATGGGGGCTTAGAAGGGGGCGCTGGAGACGGCATTCTTGATCAGGTTCATGGCGATCGTGGCCATGCCGATGAGGCCGACGCCGGTGTAGTAGCCCGCCAGGAGCGCGGGAGCCATCCGGAGGAAGCCGGTCGATCCGAACTTCTTCTGGAAGTAGTAGCGGCCGAGGAGGGCGCCGCAGATCTCCAGCACCATCGTGTGCGGCAGCGCGCCAAAGCCGCGGATCATGCCGTAGATAAAGAGGGTCGGCAGCCCGAGGATGTTGAAGAGGACGAAGAGGACGAGCGTGATGCTGCCGCCGGTGGCGATCACGCCGGGATGGAGCGCCTTGGCGAACTCGGTGTCGGCGAAGCGGCTCGCGGCCTCGGCCGCGCCGACCATGCCGGCCGCCTCGGCCTCCGGGTGGAAGGTGGCCGAGTAGAGCAGCGTGGTGGACTTCGAGGCCAGTTCCCAGTTGAGCTGGGCGGCCGGGAAGATGTCCGACGGCACGGCGTTCGACTTCCAGATGAAGGACCAGAAGACGAAGGAGAGGATGTAGAGCACCGGCAGCGCGACCAGGTCGGCTTTCATCAGCGAGCGGAAGCGGACGCCCGTCAGCTCGTTCACGCGGAAGGACTGGGCCATGCCGCCGTAGTTCGCGATCGGGATGGGGGCCAGCCAGATGTCGAGCTTGTTGTAGCCCGACAGGATGTAGGTGCCCTCGCGGACGAACGGGATGTCGACCGCCTGGCCCGTCAGTCCCAGCAGGCGGGCGTTGACATAGGAGATGAAGGGGTTGTAGACGCAGGTGAAGACGATCAGGAAGCCGAGGATGCCCGGCACGAGGCGGTTGCAGAGGAAGATCATGGCCGCGGCCGCGGCGAGATAGCCGAGCAGGGCGAAGGCGATAGGATAATCGCCGCGCCCGATCGCGGGCGTCTTCCAGAGGCTGCCGACGGCGGCCTGGCGGCTGTCCGCGGTGTCGGCCCCCGCGCCGGCGGCGGCCTGGCGGCGCGCCTCGCGGCTGCGCCGGATCACGTCGCGGAGCGTCGAGAAGATGCTGATCAGGGCGATCGCCGCCGAGGTGCCGAAGCCGAAGCTCATCCAGAAGTCGATCGAGTTGACGAACGCCGTGTTGACCGTGTTCATGCCGGGCTGCCACTGGACCAGGACCTCCGAGAGGTGCAGCACCGGATTCAGGATCAGGGTCGTCAGGATCGCGCTGAAGGAGCCGATGACGGCCCAGAAGGGCAGCACCATGCCGAGCAGGATGATCCCGGGGTCGATGACCATGCCGGTCGGGGTCGCCGGCAGCAGGATCTCGCTCATGGTGGTCGTGTCGAGGAACGGCTGGGGAATCAGGAAGACGGGCTTGTCGAGGAACATGCCCGCGATCGCCGGCACGCCGACCTGGATCAGGCCGAAGGAGATGCCGATCAGCGAGCCGAGCGAGAAGATGCGCCACTTGGAGACGACCTTCCGTCCGCCCTCGTCGACCTGCTGCTCCTCGTTCTCGATCTCGTCGTTCTTCTTGGTGGAGTCGGCCAGCGCCAGCGCGCCCTGGGCGCTGATCGGCGCCAGCGGGAAGGGCAGGCGCTCAACGTCCGAGCAGAGCCGGAAGAAGAAGTAGCCGAGCGTGTACTTGTTGACCAGGCCGATGA
>CAYPJN010000285.1:0-123 GCA_964411055.1 uncultured Lentisphaerales bacterium
GGACCGCCTACAGCCCGGCGACACCGCGACGCTCGCCTGCCGCCGCGACCAGGAGTCGCGCGAAGTGCGGCTGCGCCTGCAGGAGATTGACTGAGCGGGGAAATTCCGTGTTGATGAATCGGC
>CAYPJN010000285.1:133-4051 GCA_964411055.1 uncultured Lentisphaerales bacterium
CTGGCATAAGGGCCGCCGAAGTGGAAGGGCTTGCCGTTCTTGCCGTAATTGAAAACGGTAGAGCACGTCGACGGATTGATGTCCTCGATCACCAGGGCGGCGTCGGCATGGTCGCGGTGCGTGTTGGAACCCAGATTGCGGGCGATCAAGGCAGGAGGAGCACCGGGACAAAATTGAGCGCCTTGTGGAAGTCGCCGCCGGTGGGGAATAAATTGCCGCGCCTGGCGCCCGGCTGGTCGGTGTGGCAGATGTTGCCGGCGATGGGGCCCCCGAAGCCGAACTGCGCCAGGGGGATCGCCAGCTCGGCGGTCCAGAGCCCCTTCTGGGCGTCGGCCGCGGTCTTGACGGTCATGTCGCCGTTCCACTGCTTGTCGCCCTGCCTGGCATCGTAGATCGAGCCGGCGGGGTTGACGACGACGTGATAGTAGAGGTCGGAGGAGGCGTCGCCCAGGAAGATCTCGAAGCAGTCGTCGTCATACTGCGCGGTGTCGCGCGCCTCGCTATTGGCGATCAACTCCCTGTCGGGAGCGCTGAGCGCAATGAAGAGCGTCGAATGGGCGGAATCGGTTGCGAACCTGGCGCTCGCCCCATTGGTGAGCGGATTCCCCTTGATATCCACGAAAGAGTGGATCCTGGCCGCGGCCCAGGATGCGTCGCCGAGGTCGCCGTCAACCACCGGCGCGGCGGCGGCCGGCCGAGCGCCCATGTAGAGCGGCTCCTTGACGACGGCATTGTAGGCCGCCACTTCCTCGCTCACCTTGCGCAAGGCGGCGGGCGCCGCGGACGGCTCGCGGCTACTGCAGACGATCCGCATCGCGCCGCCCCCGGCGGGGCACAGGGCACGGAAGGTGGCGGCGATCTCCGCGGCGCTCCAGGTGGCGGCGCCATCGTCGCGGCACCAGGCGGTATCGGATACCGGGTCGAAGATGCGGAAGCGGGTTGTCGCGGCGGCATTGCTGATGACGAAGGTGCCGAGGAGCGGCAAGTTGCCATGCTTGTTCATTAGCTCGATGTAGTATTCGTCCCCGGCGGCGTGGACGCTGCTCTCGACGAACTTGTCCCAGTCGGGCAGGCTCACATTGTAGGAGACGGCGCCGATCCGCGAGATGTGTGTCGCGACCGGAAGGAGCATCGGCCGCAAAATCCGCGGATCGGCCGCGGGGAGCGACCGGTACGGCGCAAGTTTGCGCGAGAAGGCAACACGCCCGCGCCGCTCGTCCTGGTAAGCGGCGTCGCCGATGTCGGGCGCCACGATCGCCTGCAGCAGGTGGGGGATGTCGCTGTTCTCCATGGGGTCTTCAAAAATTTCGGTGCCGGGGCCCTGGACATTGGTGATGACGCGGGCTAGGCTGTGCCCGGTGGTGGTGTAGCGGATTCCTGCGCGCTCGTCGCGCATGGCGAAGGCGGCGGACAGCAGCGGAACAAGCGTCCCCTTGGGACTCCCGGCGTTAAGTGCCTTCTCCCTGGGCTCGCCGGTGGCCAACGCCTTGCGGGCGGGCTTGTCAAGCTTGGCGACATCGGCGGCGGTGAAGGCGATTCCCAGGCCATCCTGGAGGGCGCCTATCAGCGCACCGACCTGCGCATCCTCGGTTTCGCGCTCCTTCGCGGCGTAGAGCGCTTTGACCCAGTGGATGTCGTTCTTGGCGGCCTTCTGGTGCCGGAGGATCTGAAGCCTGTCGCGGTCGGCAGCGTCTATCTGCAGGCCACCGGTCTCATGGTCGGCAGTCACAACCACCACCGTCTCGGCGGGGCGCCCCTTCTGAAAAGCCAGGGCGACCTTGACGGCCTCGTCGAAGGCCAGCACCTCGCGCCACATCTTGTCGGCGTCGTTGGAGTGCCCCGAATAGTCGATCTGGCCGTTCTCCAGCATGATGAAGAAGCCTTGGGGGCCGTCAAGGAGCCCGATGGCCTTGCGCAGGTAGTCGGCGAGGGTCGGCAAGCCGTTCGTTTCGCCAGGGCTCCAGGGGGTGAAAGGCGCCGCGTTCACAAAGGTCGGAACACCGGCGCGCGCCCTGGCGAGGCCATTGCTCCCCTCGTGCACCTCCCAGCCGGCAGCGCGCAGGTCGTCGTACGTGGTCTTGTCGTGGACGCCGGCACCGCCGGCGAAAGCCACGCCGCTGCGCGCCAGTTCGAGGCCGATCTCCTTCCGCATCGACCTTTTATTCTGATGGGCATAGTGGGCGGCGGGGGTGGCGTCGGTGAGTGGCGAGGATGAGATCAGGCCCACCTTGAAACCGCGCTTCTGCAGCTTCATGGCAAGGCTTTCGACCGGCCGGCCATCGAGATCGACTCCGATGGCGCCGTTGTAGGTCTTGACACCGCAGGCGATGGCGGTGCCGGAGGCGGCGGAGTCGGTAACCTCGCCATGCGCGTTGGCCGTCCCGGTGAAGAGCGTGCGTGAGAGCCCGCTCATCGCCAGCTTACCGCCTGCCAGAGTTTCGGCAACTTGGCGCTGATTCGCGCCGTAACCATCGCCGATCAGGAGGAATACATATTTCACACCATCGCCCCGGAGAGCCGGCGTGAGGATCATGACGGCGAGGGCGGCAACAACGGCATGCCATAGAACTTTCATGGCGCTTAGTGTAGCGGTTGCGGCCGGGAAAGAAAAGCGCCCGGCCCGGCTTCATCGGCGGATGGGTGTTCACATCCGTCGGCATGGTGGTTATACTGGGCGCAACATGACCGATGCAAGCGCAGGAGTGCCGCAATGAGCCTGAAGTGGTTGCTGGTGGGGCCGGGGGATATAGCGGATACGCGTGTCGCCCCGGCCTTGAAGGCCGCGGAAGGCTCCGAACTTGTCGCGGTCTGCGGCCGGGCGGGCAGCGCTAAGACGCGGGCGTTGGCGGACAAGTACGCGATCCCCCTCGTCTACGACGACCTGGACCGGGCGCTTGCGGAGAGCGGCGCGGACGCCGTCTATATCTGCACGCCGCACACGCTGCACGTCGGGCAATGCCTGAGGACGGTCGAGGCCGGGAAGCATGTCTTCAGCGAGAAGCCGCTGGGCGAGACCACGGCGGAGTGCCTGCCGCTCCTGCGGGCTGTCGACGCGCATCCGGATCTGGCGTCGGCGTGTTCGGACTACCGGCTCTTCACCAACCAGTTCCGGACAACCCGCCGGCTCGTCCGGGACGGAGCCATCGGCGAGCTTTCCGGCGGGTGGGCGCACGACGAGGAGGCCTTTTTCAATCCGGGCGGCGGCCCGAAGCTCAAGTCCAGGGGCGCGTCGCGGCTCCTCAGCCTAGGTTTCTACCTGTTCGACATCGCGCGGGCCCTGTTCGGCATGCCGGAGGAGGTTTTCGCCGCCATGACGTCGTTCAATTTCCAGAAGGAAAAGGACTACGACGTCGAGGACATGATCGATGTCCTCCTTATGTTCCCGGGAGGCAAGCGGTTTTCCGTGCGCATCGAGACCACCTTCCAGGGCCCGCTCCGGCACGCCTGCGAATTCTGCGGTTCGGGCGGACGCATCCTCTGGCCGAAATGCCCGCCGCACTTCAACAGCCCCATTGTCCTGGTCGACAAACAAGGCTCCAGGGTGCTGGAGGGTTCGCACAGCGGTCCGGAATGCGGCGTCCGGCCGAACTGGCACCTGCCGATGATTCAGGATTTCGTCGACGCGGTGGCCGCGCGCCGTCCCCCGTTCTGCTCCATCGCCAACGCCGTCGATGTCATGCGCATCGCCGATGCCGCCCTCGCCTCGGCGGAAGCGGACGCGCCGGTCAGGCTCGGGGAGCGGCAGGCTTGACTCCTGCGCTTCGTTCCGGCGTTTGCGCGCGGAGCGGATGGCGCCGAAGCACTCAACCGATCCGCTTGCCCCTATTGAGTTTCCGTGCTGCGGTTCGCCGGGTATCATTACCCGCGGTAATCGGCTAGCCACAGGGGGGCGCGGGAAGCGCATGCTGCGAGGGCTGG